>JBLMVP010000285.1:0-9582 GCA_050256755.1 Sphingobacteriales bacterium
ATAAGTTGAATTATCAATATTAATACGTTTACCAATCGCATCTTTCCAGTTGCCAAAATATTTATCTGCACTGGATTTATCTAAAGCCACACTGTTTACATCTTTTAATACATTGGCATCACCACTTAAAAAATTAACCTCAAACATTTTTAATAATTCCGGTTCTCCATAAAACATTCCGGTTTCTTCAAAAAACTTTTTACCGATGGTTGATCCTTCATCCGCTTTTGCAGTTACCTGTATTCCATAATTCTGCATTATTTCAGTAAACGTGTATTGAGGAAAATCCTGCCGTAAATATTTGATGGCTGGAAATGGAACACCTACAGAAAAATGTTCTCCGTCAGCATCTTTATCTTTTGTTACTACTTCATAAATGTTATGATAGTTCTTTAAATGTTTATCATAGCTGGTTTCGTACTGTAAAACCAGGAAAACGATAATACAGGCAGCCAATGCAACGGCCAAACCAAAAATATTCAGCAAAGCATGTTTACGGTTCTTTAATAAATTACGAAAGGCGGTTTTCAAATACGTTTGTATCATATAGCTATTTTTATTCTGTTCGCAATGATTTAACAGGGTTAGCTATTGCAGCTCTAATGGCCTGTACACCCACCGTAAGTAAGGCTACTGTTAAAGCAGCAATACCTGAAACAACAAAAACCCACCAGCTTATATTTACCCTGTAGGCAAAGTCTTTTAACCAGTCGTTCATAAACCACCATGCTAGTGGAAATGCAATAATTGCAGCAATACCTACCAGTTTTACAAAATCTTTTGATAACAGTCCAACAATATTACCAATACCTGCACCCAAAATTTTCCTCACTCCTATTTCTTTAGTTCTTCTTACAACAGCTAATGTTGCCAATCCAAATAATCCCATACAGGCAATAAATACGGAAAGAACTGAAGCGATTTTTACAATAGTGTTGGTTCTCTGTTCAGACTGGTATTGTGCAGCAATACTTTCATCCAAAAACTTAAACTCAAAATCCTGGTTGGGAACAATAGCTTTCCATGCAGCTTGTAATACATTTATATTGGCAGCAATATTGCCTGAACGCATACGTACAGATATACGAGGTTGAGGCGGTGAATTAAAATTCATATTTTCTGTACGGCGAAAAACAGAATCAGGCATCACCACCATCATCAACGGTCTTATTTTAGTGTGAAGTGATTCGTAGTTAAAATCCTTCACCACGCCAATTATCTGCTGTTCAAATTTTCCGGGAAGTTTTTTGCCGACAGGGTCAACCAAACCAAACTCTTTTACAAATGCTTCATTAACGATAGCGCTGCTGGTAAAATCAGAAGGATTATCGCTGGAGAAAGTTCTTCCTTCCTTTAATTCTATTCCCATGGTTTTCACAAATTCAGGAAACATGGCATTGAATTGAAAGCTGTGATAAACTTTTTTGTCATCAGTTATACCTAACTCCACCCAGGGTGTTTCGCTAAAACTGTATAATGAAATGGCGGATTGTGCTACTTCAGGATGTTTTAATAATTCTGCTTGATATAATTGTGCCATTTTTAATCCTTCGGTCCTGCGTTTATTTGTTGGCACAATTATTACCTGTTCTTTGTTATATCCAAGATTTTTTGTCTGGAGATATTTCATTTGTTCTCCAATAGTAATAGTACAGATAATCATAGCAATAGAAGCAACAAATTGTCCCACAACAAGGCTTTGTCTTAACCAACCCGTATTGCCTTTCATTTTTAAATTCCCCTTGAGCACTTCCACTGGTTTAAAGCCGGATAATATTATAGCAGGATAGATACCTGCTATTAAAGCGATGATAGCAATTAAAGAAAAACAGAAAACAAAAAATGTTATATCAAAATGAAGAATGAGGTCGCGGCTAATTAATTGATTAAATGGTTTTACTAATAATGCTGATAATGCCAGTCCAATTACTACAGAAATTAATGTGAGCAAGAAAGCCTCCCCCCAAAACTGGTGAATGAGTTGCTGTCTTTCCGCACCTAAAACTTTTCTAACGCCAACTTCCATTGCCCTTGATGTGGAACGGCCGATAGAAAGCGTAATAAAGTTAATACACGCAACCAGCAACAATAAAATACCAATAGTGGAAAGTATATAAGAATATTTTGGATTGCTTATTGGTTCATTACCTGCAGGTAAGTTTGTATCCAGGTGAATAGCAGTAATTGGCTGAAGTCTTAAATTAAAAGCACCTTCTTTATAATCCTCCCCTAATTGTTTTTTAATCATTGATGGAAACTTCTTTTGCAAATCAGATGCAACAACATTTGGCTTAAGCAATACAAAAGTTTCAGACTGCACATTAAACCAGTTGTTAAATGCACCCGGGCCAAACATATATTTTGCATTATTGTAGGGAATAAGTATTTTATACCGGATGCTGGATTCCTCAGGGTTTTTCTTTGCTACACCCGAAACAGTAAATAAAACTTTTGCATCCCCTAATTCCATCTCTACCTGTTTGCCTATAGCATTATTAGCTTTACCAAAAAATTTCTTTGCTGTTTCTTCAGTTACAATAACTGAATTACTGGTAGGAAAAGGATTGTCTCTGTTACCCTCAATCAGTTTAAAATCAAACACACGAAAGAAAGTAGAATCTACCATGCGAATATCTTCTGAAAAACTATTCTGGTCAACTTTAACTAATCTGTTAAAAGCAAAAACCCTGCAACTACTTTCAATTTCAGGATAAGTCTGCTGCATTACTGATGCCAATGAAAGAGGTGTAACAGTATTCACCAAATCCTGTCCTTCGTATTTTTCATGTTGCGATACCCGGAATATCCTGTCAGCTTTATTGTGAAATCTATCATAACTAAATTCGCTTCTTACAAATAACATAATTAAAATGCAGCAGGTTATCCCTACTGCCAGCCCAAGAATATTAATAGCCGTATAACTTTTGTAACGGAGTAAATAACGGGTAGCTACTTTTAAATAATTTCTTATCATAACAATTATTTTTATTCAGTACGTAATGATTTAACCGGGTTAGCGATTGCTGCTTTTATTGCCTGGAAGCTTACTGTTAATAATGTAAGTGCCAGCACAACGAAAAATGCAATAACAAAAACCCCTGCGCCAACATTTATTTTATAAGCAAAATTGCTGAGCCAGCTATTAGTGGCCCACCATGCCAATGGAAATGCTACGAGCACTGCAAGAATTACTAATTTGAAAAAATCTTTACTCAGCATATATATCATACTGCTGACAGAAGCACCCAACACTTTGCGGATACCAATTTCTTTTGTTCTTACTTCGGCATTAAAAGCGGCTAAACCGAATAAGCCCAAACAGGATATTAAAATAGCCAGGCCGGCAAAATAAGCTGACAATTTTGACACTCTTTGTTCAGAAACATATTGTGCCTGGTAGGCATTATCTAAAAATTTAAAATCAAATACATAACCCGGGTTATACTTTTTATAAAAGCTTTGCAGTCTGCTGATAGTTTCTTTTTCTTTACCAGCCGCAATCTTTGCCATAATCATATTCGTTCTTCCGGGATCGTAACGGAATACCATGGGAGCAATTGCTTCATGAAGAGAAGCGATGTGAAAGTCTTTTACCACACCGATAATTTCCATATCCTGCAGCCACATTTTAACTTTGGTCCCAACAGGATTTTTTAACCCCATTACCTTAATAGCAGCTTCGTTAAATATGAGCTTAGAGGAATCTGCACCAAATTGTTTTGAAAAACTCCGGCCTTCTTTTACCTGGATGCCCAACGTTTCAATCATATCATAATCCACATTTCTTACTACAAAATCAATTAAATCCTTATCAGTTTTGCCTGGCCATTCAATTCCATAGGTAGAAGCATTATTACCACTTTGCACAGCACTCTGTGAAATAGCTGATGCATTAATAATGCCATCTGTTTGTTTTAATTCCTGCAGAAATGTTCCTGTATTTTGAACAACAGCTCCTTCCTTATCAAATTGAATTACATTATCCTTATCATAACCAAGGTTTTTGGATTGAATAAAATCCACCTGCCTGTATATTACCATCACTGCAACAATCAGCACCAATGAAACCATAAACTGAAATACAACCAGTCCTTTTCTTGCCAGCATTTCACCAATTGAATTTTTAATCTTCCCTTTTAATACTTCCACAGGATTAAACTTTGAAAGATAAAATGCAGGATAACTTCCGGATAAAACACCTGTTAGCAAGGTTGCACCCAGCAACAAAACAATTAAACGTGGGTTTACATTAACAGACAGTTGCTTACCAGTTACCTGGTTAAATACCGGTAAAAATAAAATCACTATAATACAGGCAACCATTAATGATAAAAAGCTCATCAAAACAGCTTCGCTTAAAAATTGAAAAACCAGTGCTTTTCTTGATGAACCAACTGTTTTCTTAATACCAACTTCTTTTAATCTACGGGATGCTTTAGCAGTAGAGAGATTCATAAAATTGATACAGGCAATTAGTAAGATGAATAAAGCAACAACTGAAAAGAGTTTTACATACGCTATCCTGCCTCCTGCCTGTTTTCCGTTTTCATATTTTCCATATAAGTATGCGCTTGAATAAGGGCGGGTAAATAATTTGAATTGAGTATCCTTATTATATCTTTTAATAAAATCTGTAATTTTTGTATTAAAACGCTTAATATCTGTTCCTTCTTTCAAAGTAAGATAAGTAGCAGGACCTTCGTTCCACCATTTTTGACCGTTAGTCCAAACTTCATTAATTAATAAGTCATGTGTTAAAACAAAATCAAACTTAAGAGAACTGTTGGCAGGAAGTTGTTCAAACACACCGGCTATTTGTGCTTGTCTTTTTTCAGTGCCCGGCACTTCCCATTCTACAGATTTTCCAAC
Source organism: Sphingobacteriales bacterium (assembly GCA_050256755.1). Classification (GTDB taxonomy): domain Bacteria; phylum Bacteroidota; class Bacteroidia; order Chitinophagales; family Chitinophagaceae; genus AWTP1-9. The sequence goes on from JBLMVP010000285.1 coordinate 4,870, forward strand.
AACATTATCGGCTGAACCAAAAAGATTTTTTGCTGCATCTTCAGAAATCACAATTGAATTCCTATCAGCCATTACTTGTTTCGCATTGCCCTGTTTCAGCTTAAATGAAAACATATCAAAGAAACCTTTGCTTGCAAATATGCCCGCCGCTTTAAAAGCTTTATCCGGTGTTTTCAGGGTAAAATAAAATCCTTCATCTGCCAGTTTCATTACTGATACTGCATTTTCAACTTCCGGCAAATCCCTCGCCATGGCATCAGCAAGTAATCCCTGTGTATGTTCATGTACTATCTGAACATTATTTTCCTTGCTTAATTCCATTACCTGGAAAAGTTGTTTATCTTTTTTATGAAATTTATCAAAATTCACTTCATCACTCACCCATAGATAAATAAGCAAGGCGCAGGCAAGACCTGTGGAAAGACCAATAAGATTGATAAAGAAAGAACCTTTATGTCTTTTTAAATTTCTAAATGCGATTAATAAATGATGTCTTAGCATAAATAATTTTTTTATTCCGTTCTTAAACTCTTTATTGGGTTAGCTACTGCTGCTTTGATGGCCTGGAAGCTGATGGTAATTAAAGCAACCAGTAAAGCCACTGCACCCGCTCCCACAAACATCCACCAGGCTATATTTATTCTGTAAGTAAAATCCTGCAGCCATTGATGCATTGCATACCAGGCGACAGGAAAAGCAATAACAACAGAAATGGCAACCAGCTTCATAAAATCTTTGGATAACATTCCTGTAATATTTTCCACAGAAGCGCCTAATACTTTACGGACACCAATTTCATGTATCCTTTGCTGAGTTGAGTAAGCAGTAAGACCAAGCAATCCAATACAGGCGATAAAAATAGCGAGTGAGGAAAAAAATGTAAATATTTTTTGAGTAGTTGCTTCTGCTTTGTATTGTGCCGCAATTGTTTTGTCCAGAAATTCATAGTGAAAAGGTCTGTCTTTTACGAATTCATTCCATTTTTTTTCAATGGCTTCAACTGTTGATTTAAAATTCTCCCCTTTAACACGCACCGCTGTAAGAAACATAACATCTTTGAACTTTGATGCGTTGGTAAACACCAGCGGAGTGATGGGTTGATGAAGCGATTGATAATGAAAATCTTTTACTACTCCAATAACCGTGTAAGTATATTGAATGCCATTGGGTCCATTATAAAATTCTTCTGGTGTAGTTACACTTGCCCCCACGGGGGTTTTTAATCCCATCTCTGTTACTGCTTTTTCATTCAACACCACCGCAAGCGAATCAGTGGGGAAATCTTTCGAAAAAAACCTTCCTTCTTTCAATTGTAATCCAAGTGTTGATTGGTACTGGTCATCTGTAATCATTCCCCTGCCAGTCATTGGTTCTTTACTTCCCTTTTCCTGCCAGCTTACACCGAAAAAGTTTTCCTGTCCCGGCAAAGCACTGGCACCGCTTAGATTTTCTACACCTGAAATTTTTCTTACCTCGTTTTTAAATGCTCTTGTGTTATCACCAAGCAAATCTGTTCTTTCAATTATAATTGTATGTTCTTTATTGAAGCCCAGTTTTTCGCTGGTCATATATTTCATCTGTGTATTCACCACTACAGTGCAGATGATCAATATAACAGAGATGGCAAACTGGAAAACAACCAACCCATTTCTCAATGCGAGACCATGCGTACTTGTTTTAAATTTTCCTCTTAATACCTGTATTGGCCTGAAAGATGAAAGTATAAATGCAGGATACAACCCGGCAACCAACCCGGTAAGGAGCGTAAAGGCAAAGAGGATCAAAATAGTTGATATATTAAAAAGACTCCTTAATTCTAAATCTTTTCCTGATAGCTGGTTAAATAATGGCAAGAGAAGAAATGCGAACCCGATTGCCAGTAACATTCCGGTTATGCTTACTAAAGTGGATTCGGTTAGAAATTGTATAATCAATGATTTCTTTTCGGAGCCAAATGTTTTTCTTATGCCTACTTCTTTCGCTCTTTCTGAAGAACGGGCTGTAGAAAGATTAATAAAATTGATGCATGCAATCAGCAGAATAAATACTGCTACAATACTGAAAATATAAACAGCTGTTAAACTACCATTGGGTTTTAACTCCTTTTCCAGATGAGAAATAAGATGAATCTTTGTTAGGGGCTGAAGATAATAATGGTAACCATTACCGGCCGCCTGGAACTGTTGGAATGACATGGCAAATTGCTTCTCAATATCTCCTGATGCATATTTTTCAATGACATGGGGAAATTTTGTTTCCAGTGCTTTGGGAGATGCATTTTCATTCAGCAATAAATAAGTATGAGCCGTAAAATTTACATAGTTAATAACATTGAAATTAGGATTGCCCGCCGTGGTTAACAACATGTCGAAAGTAAAATGCGAATTTTCTGGCCAATCCTTACAAACTGCCGTAACCTCAAGTGGCTTATTATTATTTCCTTCGGGCTGAAGTATTTTTTCTACTGCATTATCAACAGAACCAAAATATTTTTTTGCAGTTGTTTCTGTCATCACAACTGCATTAGGCTTATTAAGGGCATTTTCACCATTACCGTTAATAAAAATGGCACTAAAAACGCGGAAGAAATTAGAGTCCACAATCAGCACCTTTTTTTCTTCAAAAGTTTTGTCTTCGTATTTTAACTGGAAGTTCCCATCATCCAGGAAATCATAAATACGTACTGCTTCTTTTACTTCAGGGAATTCCTGTTTTACAGCATAAGCATATGATTGCGGAATATTAGAATAAGACGTAGATCTGCCGGGGTATTTTCTGTCTACAACCAAACGATAGATATTATTTCCATTTTTATGCGACTTATCAAAACTTAACTCGCTTTTAATAAACAAAACTATTAAAAGGCAAATGGCCATGCCGGTGGCAAGGCCTAATATATTAATCAGGGAATAAACTTTTCTTTTCAGAAGGTTCCTCACCGCTACCTTAAAATAGTTTTTTATCATATCATAGGTTTTATTCGGTTCGCAAACTCTTAACAGGATTTGCTACAGCTGCCTTTATTGATTGATAACTCACCGTTAAAACTGAAATGATAAAAGAAAGGAATCCCGCCAAAGCAAATACCTGCCATTGAATACTTACCCTATATGGATAATCCTGTAACCATTGGTGCATCATCCACCATGCAACAGGGCTTGCAATTAAAAACGATACCATTACTAATTTTAAAAAGTCTTTTGATAATAAGGTGGTGATGCCTGCTACTGATGCACCCAATACTTTACGAACTCCTATTTCTTTAATTCTGTTTTCTGCCATATAAGTAGCTAAGCCAAATAAACCCAGGCAGGAAATAAAAATGGTAAGTGCTGCAAATATGGCAGCTAATGTTCCTGTTCTTTCTTCAGACTTGAACTTTTCTGCATACTCTTCATCAACAAATTTGTATTCAAACGGATATTCTGGGTTAAACTTTTTGAAAATAGCTTCTGCTTTTTTTAAATTCTGAGCTGTTGGGTTAGCAGCATTGAGTTTAAAATGCATTACATTAAACCATCCTTTACTTCCCTCAATAACCATTGGCTTTGTGGGGAAGTAAGGGGATTGGAGAATAAAATCTTTTATAACACCTATCACATGCCAGTTAATTTTGTCATTTTTTACTATTTGCCCAATAGGTTCTTTAAAACCCATAGCTTTTACCGCTGATTCATTCAATATGATCGCAGTAGAATCAGTGAGATATTCCTTTAAATTAAAATCCCTGCCATTAATAACTTTAAACCCTGCCGTTTTTATTAAATCCTGATCGGCACAATACATATCAAAATCTGTTTTGTCATTAGGGGCCTTACCCTCCCATTCAAAACCCCATGTATCACTCCATCCCTGAGTAAGCGGAGCACTGGTTTTAGTTACTGATGTTGCCACACCAGAGGAGATTAGCTCATTTTTAATGAGATCATAATTTTTTTCAATATCCCCCGTAAGAAAATGATATACAAGGTTATCTTTTGCATAACCACTCTCTCTGTGTTGTGCATGATCAATTTGCTGTTTAACAATACTGGTACAGATAATTAATATAATGGCAAAAGTAAATTGCAATACCACCAGTAATTTGCGCGGAGTAATTAATGCATTGGCTGCTTTAAATGTTCCTTTTAATACTTTAACCGGCTGAAAAGAAGAAAGAAAAAATGCCGGGTAACTGCCGGCAATAATTCCGGTAAAGAGTATAAAGCCAATTCCTGTTAGCCAGAATTTAACACTGGAGAAATCTATTGCTAAAACTTTATCAGTAAGTCTGCCAAAAGAAGGCAATGATAACTGTACAATTATTATTGCAAAAGCTCCGGCAATTAATGAAAGAAGTATTGATTCACCAATAAACTGGGTAACCAGCCAGCGTTTTTGCGCACCAACAACTTTTCGTATTCCCACTTCTTTTGCTCTCTTTTCACTTCTTGCTGTACTAAGATTCATAAAATTAATACAGGCTATCATCAAAATAAATAAAGCGATTACCGCAAATAGTTTTACAAAATCAATTAAGCCTCCGTCCTCTTTTCCATTGGTAAAATTTGAATACAAACGCCAGCGGCTTACAGGATATAAAAACATTTCCCATTTAGGATCTTCGGGAGCATACCTCGGTTTTAATACTTTCATTTTAGCATTGGCGGATGCAAGGCTGGCATTTGGCTTAAGCAATACATAATTGCGGGTAGAGTTATTTCCCCAGGTGCT
>JBLMVP010000286.1:0-5343 GCA_050256755.1 Sphingobacteriales bacterium
TGAAAGAATGCTGGCAGGTGTAGCTTCTAAGTTTGGCAAAAATTCAGATGAATACGAAAAAGCCGGCGGTATTAAAAAAAGCGAGCGTAAAAAACGTAAATCAAAACCAGCCGCTTAATACTTGTCTAAATAAAGATGGCATCCGCTAAAGATGGCATTTTTATTTTTAGGATTTTATTAATACTTGCTGACTTTTATGTGTTTATAGCTTACAATATATATTAATAGCTTATACACATATTAACTGGCATAACTTTGGTTAAATAAGTAAGTAAAACAAACCAATTCATAACTCAAAAAAAAAAAATGAAGAACCCAATCTACATGATCCTGGTAGCAGGAACACTGTTATCCGCCTGTAAAAACAAAACACTGGTGGATGCTGCATCGGATAAAAGAAAACTTGATTCCATTCAGGAAGCATCAGCCAAACAAAGAATCATAGATTCTGTGAAATTAGCAAATACCAACAATGCGCCTGAAACACAAACATCTTCAACCGCCGAAGCACCAAAGAAAAAAGGATGGAGCAATACGGCTAAAGGAGCTGTTATTGGTGCAGGAGTAGGTGCAGTAACTGGCGCAATTGTAGATAAAAAACATGGCGAAGGTGCCATTGTTGGTGGATTAATTGGGGCTGGTGTGGGCGCCGGAACTGGAGCTATTATTGACCATAATAAAAAGAAGAAAAAGAAAAGAAAAACTTCATAAACTAAAATAATTATAGCTGGCCAAACTGGTTATTTAAAAAACAAAAATGTCATCCGTAAAAGATGACATTTTTTATTTACCGGAATATAACCGTACCTAATTCCCTGGTCAGCTGCATTTCCATTTCTTTTAAATGCTGGTGGATTTGTATGAGTGTAATTTGCTCTTCCGCATTATGTGGTTTTTCCATATCCCGCTGGTTCATATCAATCATACGTTTTATTTTACGCAGCTTCAAATAGTTGAGGCTTGATATTACTTCTTCTTTATACAAATCATCTCTTGTAAAAATTTTACCATCATAATGATCTTTCCAGTTGGGGCTTAACTCATGGCTCATATCCATAATGGATACTACCAGTGTACTCAGTTCCAAATCCTCATGGTATAGAAAATTTTTGGCAGTAGGTTCTATCCCTGCATCATACCACACTTTATAATTTTCCATTACCCGCAATAATGATTTGTTATCAATCATTTCATGGTCAACTGATTCTTCAAAAATGTAATCAGCTATTCTTTTGTTTTCATCCCATTGTCTTAAACCAAACTCAAGCAATGAACGCACCATTGCCCTTTCCTGCATTTCATCTTTATATAAAAGATTAAAGGATTCTTCCTCTAAATTACTCCCCGCTTGGTTAGCACCCTGTTCCCTGTAAAATCCATTTTCGGCAGGTAATTTATTTTCCTGTTTGCTGATACGTTCACGAATAAATTTATTTACCAGTGCATTTAACCCGGTTTCTTCAATCTTTAATAACTCTGCACATTGTTTTATATAATCCTGTTGTTTAGTAAAATCTTCTGTTTTATTGATTTTAGAAATAGTTTCGGCTACCTGGTTTACAACTGCCGATTTTTTTACACTATCATTACCTGCATCTTTCAGCGCCACTTCCAGTTGAAAGAGCACCACATCTTTTTTATTGTTCTTTATAAAATCAATAAAAGCAGATGCGCCCACTTTGTTTACATAACTGTCAGGATCTTCTTTATCAGGAATTAAAACCAGTTTTACATTCAACCCTTCTTCCAATGCTAAATCCAAACCACGAATGGCTGCTTTTACGCCGGCAGCATCGCCATCATAAATGATGGTAAGATTATTGGTATATTTCTTTATTAAGCGTAACTGGTCGGGAGTTAAAGAAGTACCACCACTGGCCACTACATTTTCAATACCAGCCTGGTGAAGTGATACCACATCTGTATATCCTTCAACCAGTAAGCATTCATCATTTTTATCAATTGCCTGCCGGGCCAAATAGGAACCGTAGAGAATTTTACTCTTGATGTAAATTTCATTCTCCGGTGTATTGATATACTTGGGTGCTCTGTCATTACTCTTTATAATCCTTGCACCAAAACCAATAATTTTACCTGTATGATTTTGTATAGGGAAGATGACACGGCCGCGGTAATTATCCTGCAATCTTTCATCCCGCAAAACAACCAGCCCGGATTTAACCAGCAGTTCGCTGTTGAATTGATTTTTTATTGCTTCCTGTGCAAAAGCATCTCTTTGTTCCAGGCAATAACCTAATTGAAATTTCTTAATGGTTTCTTCGCGGAAACCTCTTTCTTTTAAATAACTCAGGCCAACAGCTTGTCCTTCATCGTTACTAAAAAGATTTTCAGAAAAATATTTTTGTGCAAAACTGTTGATGACATATAAACTGTCTGCCACCTGTTGCTGCTGTTTATATTCAGGTGAAGTTTCTGTTTCCTCTATATCAACATTGTATTTATTGGCCAGCCATCGTAAAGCTTCTACATAGGAATATTTTTCATGCTCCATTAAAAAGCTGATAGTATTACCACTGCGGCCGCATCCAAAGCATTTATAAATTTCTTTACTGGGAGATACGGTAAAAGAGGGTGTTTTTTCTCCATGAAAAGGGCAGAGGCCAAGATAATTGGCGCCCCGCTTTTTCAGTTTAATAAAGCCGCCCACAATTTCCACAATATCTATGCGGCTTAAAATCTGTTGTATGGTATTTGGAGAAATCATAAAACTGTCCCGAAAATACAAAGATTAAAGGATACCAATCAAAGAATCAAAACCACCTTTTATACAGAAAATAATAATGCTAACCGTAAAATAAAGAGGCAAAAAATATGACCCCGGAACTGGTTGTCCGGGAATGAAATTCTAATTCATATAATTGCCTGTTTCTTATCCACAAAGCACTTCTTTCTGTGTAAAAAATAATGTGCTTTTCTTTCCACTTATTTCGTGTTGTAAGCCTCAAAATCGGTAACTTTGACGGCTTTCAAAAAATCATATGGATCAACACGAAAATCAATTGGAAAACGGTAACAGTTTCGGCGAAAGAATCATCCAGGTTAACATAGAGGAACAAATGAAAACGGCTTATATCGACTATTCCATGTCGGTAATAGTTGGCCGTGCTTTGCCAGACGTTAGAGATGGGTTAAAACCTGTTCATCGCCGCGTATTATTTGGGATGAGCGAATTGGGCAATTACAGCAATAAGCCTTATAAAAAAAGTGCCCGTATTGTGGGAGAGGTAATGGGAAAATATCACCCCCACGGAGATGCCTCTATTTACGATACCATGGTTCGTATGGCTCAGGAGTGGAGCATGCGTTATATTATGGTTGACGGACAGGGTAATTTTGGTTCACAGGATGGTGATGGACCGGCTGCAATGCGTTATACAGAAGCCCGTTTGCATAAGCTGGCAGAAGCGATGCTGGGAGATTTGGATAAAGAAACGGTAGATTTTCAACTCAACTTTGATGATTCGCTAAAAGAACCATCTGTATTACCTACCCGTATTCCGCAATTATTAATAAATGGCTCCTCGGGTATTGCTGTGGGTATGGCCACCAATATTTTACCGCATAACCTTACTGAAGTAATTGATGGTTGTTTGGCTTATATCGAAGATAAAAATATTTCTATTGAGGATTTAATCAAACATGTAAAGGCTCCGGACTTTCCAACCGGTGGTATAATTTATGGATATGAAGGCGTGAGAGCCGCCATGCATTTTGGAAGAGGGAGGGTAGTGCTGCGTGGTAAATTACATATTGATACCAAATCAAGTGGCAGGGAGCAGATAATTATTACCGAAGTTCCATACCAGGTTAACCGCGATAGTTTGTGTGATCGTATCGGTCAACTGGTGATTGATAAAGTTGTTGAAGGCATTGCGCATGTTAATAATGAATCAAACAAAAAAGAAGGGACAAGAATTGTTATTGATTTAAAACGTGATGCCGTTGCCAACGTAATCATCAACCAGCTTTATAAATATACTGAGCTTCAAACTTCATACGGTATAAACAATGTTGCCTTAGTAAAAGGAAGACCACGTACACTGAACATAAAAGATATGATTTCAGAGTTTGTGGAATTCCGTCATGAAGTGGTTATTCGCCGTACACAATATGAATTAAGGGAAGCACAGAAGAGAGCACATATATTAGAAGGTTATTTAATTGCTTTAGACCATTTGGATGAAGTAATTGCATTGATAAGAAATTCATCAACACCTGATATAGCCAGGGAAGGTTTGATAACACAGTTTGGAATGAGTGAAATCCAGGCTAAAGCTGTATTGGAATTACGCTTACAGAGATTAACTGGCATGGAAAGGGAGAAAATCCGTGAAGAGCATGCTGAATTAATGAAGCTGATTGCTCATTTACAGGAAATCCTTGGTAATGAAGCCCTGCGTTTTGATATTATTAAAAAAGAACTGACAGAAGTTAAAGATAAGTTTGGTGATGAAAGAAGAACAGAGATAACTTACCTGGAGGATGAAATAAGAATTGAAGATTTGATAGAAGAGGAAGATGTTGTAGTTACTGTTTCTCATTTAGGATATATTAAACGTACATCCGCTACGGAATACCGTCAGCAAAAAAGAGGCGGACGTGGCGCCATTGGCAGCCGTACAAGAGATGAGGATTGGATTGAACACTTATTTGTAGCTTCAACTCACCACACATTGCTATTCTTTACCGAAAAAGGAAGATGTTACTGGATGAAGGTGTATGAAATTCCTGAAGGAGATAAACAAAGTAAGGGAAGGGCAATACAAAACGTTATCCAATTACCGCCCGATGATAAAATCCGGACGGTAATCGATGTTCAAAACCTCGAAGATGAAGCTTTTGTAAACAGTCATTATATAGTATTGTGTACCAAGAAAGGTATCATCAAAAAAACACTTTTAGAAGATTTTAGCAGAAGACGTGCAACCGGAGTGAATGCTATTACCATCATAGAGGGTGATGAATTACTCGAAGCCAAGCTGACTGACGGTAATTGCGAAATAATGATGGCGGTTAAATCAGGAAGAGCCATTCGTTTTCCTGAAGAAAAAGTAAGACCTACGGGACGTGGTGCAATTGGTGTTGCCGGTATTGAAGTAGATGATGAGAATGATGAAGTGGTTGGTATGATTTGTGTTAACAGGGAAGATAAATCAAGAACTGTATTGGTGGTAAGTGAAAAAGGCTTTGGAAAACGTACAGCACTTTCAGGTGATGATGGAGAAGAAAATTACCGTATTACCAACAGAGGCGGCAAAGGTGTTAAAACCATTAATGTTACAGATAAAACCGGTTACCTGGTAGGTATGCTGGAGGTAACTG
>JBLMVP010000287.1:0-2521 GCA_050256755.1 Sphingobacteriales bacterium
ATTTGATTGATTTTAAGGCAGGAGTATCATAATAATGTGATACGGAATAAATATTATCGTAGATTATTTCAAACGAATCTGCTATAAAATATTCTGAAAAGAAACCGCTGCCTAAAGACAATTTGCCTGTTACAAAATCATGAGCAATTTGCTTTGAATCTCCCGGGTGAAGGAAAATTTCCATATTCTGGTTTACAGAACCTCCCCAAAATGGTCGGATTTCAATGTTGTGGCTTGATTTGTTCTCCAAAAAAGCATCTGACAGGGTACTACCATCTATATCTCCCTTTCCACAACTATAAATTATTATTACGCATATAAACGCAATAGTTTTTTTCATGTAATAAATTTATGCAAATTATTATTAATATAACTCAAAGGAGACTCTCATCCTCCAAGCGTTTATGACGATCGGCTGCCTGGTGTTGCAGCGGTTTATCCAAATTGACCCTGGCGATGCCATGACATGGATTTAGCGATTCAAACCGAAATGAACAATGAATAAAGCGGATGAAAAATGGCAGTCCAATCCTATAAACCAATGTGGTTTTGCATCCTGTATTGACCAGGAGTCAGACTGGTGACCTTTTTAAAAATTTTCGAGAAATGCGGCAGATTGTCAAACCCTGTGCCCGTTGCTATTTCTGCATATGACTTGTTTGTAGTAGTAATAAGGTATTGTGCTCTTTCAATTCTCTTTTCATGAATATAGGCAAGAGGCCGTACTCCTGTATACTGAAGAAAAAATCTCGAAAAATAATCCTTGTTCTGGTTGGCTCTATCTGCCAGATGCGCAACGGTTAGATTTTGATCCAGGTTCATCTGAATATAGCTAATCGAATCCAGTATTTTGGAGGGAATGGCACTGGCATTCTTTTGTGCAAACCTGTCCGAACTTAAAAACCTAGACAGCAATTGCATAATAATACCCTGGGTTTCCATGTATGAAGCCATACTCTGCATGTTATTGAGTTCCTGATATCCTTTGTAGAACACGTTCTTTTCGTAAACTTTTGGATTGTCTGAACGGTTAATACCCCGGCCAGGGTTGATTGAAAGTATTGTTTTAAAATTAGCAGTATCAATTTCATTTGCCTGAACTTTCATCAGTGTACGATTATTGGAAAATAAAGAAATTCCATCCGGGGACTCTTCAAAAAAATGAATAAAATACTGGCTTAAATAATCTGTGCAATTCAGATTGCATAAGGTGTAACTGGGGATAATATACATGTAACCGGCTTCTAATTGTATTTTTCCCTGGGCATTAGAAATATAGCCATTGCCATCATCTATATAGTATAAGCGATAATAGGGACTGATGACATTGGTGTAATTCCACTTCTGATTCAGTTTTACATAATCAACATGCAGTAATGAAAAGAAATGCTTCAAAAGTCTTCTGCTCATAATTAGATTTCGTCTTGGTCAAATGTAGGGGAAAGTCGGATTTGTATAAAACAAAGTCTTTTTTGTACAATGGTTTAGGGATGTGTCTAAATTATATTTGATTTGCTGGACTGATCCTTGTTTTCTATTAAAAAGGGGTTGCATGATCAAAAAATTTGTAATACAGGAAAGAAGAGTGAAGGTCTAATTTTTATACGAGCAAACAATTGTCCATGGATTTAAAATATGAATTTCCTTTGATTGTATCTTATGGATATGGCTCCCGGATTTAGTCTGAATTCGATAAAAATTTTCTGGAGTTATAATATTAACAAGAAGATTAAGTACTGAAATCACGCTTAAAATGACAAAACGATTCTTGCGCCTGCTTGCCCATGCCAGTTTCCTTATGTTTATAAATACTGCGGTACATGCCCAGGCTCAAACGAAAAATCAGTCAACTTCCATTTCATCAACTGAAGTTCCGAAACCTGACCCTCCTGTCACAAAGACGATGAACACAGCTATCGGTGAAGGGGGCAACAGTACCGGCTTTGACATGGCACCTGAAACGACCTTAAAAAATGTACAGGCGGCCGTAAAACAAATCCCAACTAAAATTCCTGCCGGTCCGTTCAAGCCCACATGGGAATCCCTGCAGGCAAATTATGAAGTACCCAGCTGGTTCATTGGGGCAAAATTTGGTTTGTTCATGCACTGGGGTTTATATTCCGTTCCCGCGCACCACAACGAATGGTATGAGAAGCATATGTACGGAAATAAAGCCATTATGGAATGGCACGAAGAAAATTTCGGACCCCAGGACAAATTCGGTTACAAGGATTTTATCCCCCTGTTTACCCAGGAAAAATTCAATGCAGAGGATTGGGCGGAATTGTTTAAAAAATCAGGTGCCCGGTTCGTAATACCCACCGCGCAACACCACGACAATTTTGCCATGTGGGACAGCAAAGTAACACCGTACAATGCCAGGCAAATGGGGCCAAAGCGTGACCTGATTGGTGAACTTTGTACGGCAGTACGCAAACAGGGCTTGAAGTTTGGTGTTTCCAATCACGGCATTGAAAATTTTCAATTCATCAATCCCCCTGATTCGATGCTGCAACAAATG
>JBLMVP010000288.1:0-5848 GCA_050256755.1 Sphingobacteriales bacterium
GGATCATTATTTTGAAGGCAAAGCATTACTAAGCAGAATACCGCTCCGCGGGAATGATAAAATTGTTTTTGCTGATGTTACGTATGAGCCAAAGACTAAACAGGTAGATGCCCTGGCACAACAACTTAAAGACGAGTTTGGAACCATAAGCGGCATTATAGGTATTGGTGGCGGTTCAACTATGGACCTGGCAAAAGCAGTTTCATTAATGATGGGCAATCCCGGTTCCTCTGCCGATTACCAGGGATGGGATTTGGTAAAATATCCCGGTGTATATAAAGCAGGCATTCCAACCTTAAGCGGAACAGGTGCTGAAGTTAGCCGTACCTGTGTATTAACCGGACCAACAAAAAAACTGGGAATGAATTCTGATTTCACTCCCTTTGATCAAATAGTATTAGATCCGGAGTTAACAGCCAATGCCCCAATGAACCAGCGTTTCTATACAGGTATGGATTGTTATATCCATTGTATTGAAAGTTTGCAGGGGACTTACTTAAATGAATTCAGCAAATCATACGGCGAAAAAGCGCTGGAGCTTTGCCGCGAAGTTTTTGTAAAAAAACAAATTTGGGATGATGAGTGTGATGATAAACTGATGATGGCATCTTATGCCGGCGGTATGAGCATTGCCTATTCACAGGTAGGTGTAGCACATGCGGTGAGTTATGGGTTGAGTTATTTACTGGGTACCAAACATGGAATTGGTAATTGTATTGTGATGAATCAACTGGAAGAATATTATCCCGAAGGAGTGAAAGAGTTTAAATACATGGTAGAAAAAAACCAGGTTGAAATTCCAACAGGGCTTTGCAAAGGATTAAATGAAGAAGATTTTGAAAAAATGATAAATGTATCTATGGGCATGAAACCATTATGGGAAAATGCGCTGGGTAAAGACTGGGGAAAAATTATGACCAGGGAAAAATTACGGGCACTGTTTGAAAAGCTATAAGTATGGGAATTCTTTCAGCAAAAGGAAAAGAAAAACTATTGCCCCTGGCTCACTATTTAGCAGGCATCGTTATTATATTAAAAGGAATAGATAAGGCAGAAAATTTTCACGAACATCCTTTTATTACCATCTTCTTTTTTGTAATTGGTTTGTTTATCCTCATTGCCACCTTCAGGCACCATTATTTTGAAAAAAGATTTAAGGATTTCAGGGTGCTGATGTTTTTATGTGAAGGTGTTACGCTTTCCATTGTTACCTGGTATTATTTTAACGAAGGGAAAAAAGCGCTACCCTTTGCTTACTTGTTTGCGACTGTTTTATATTTTGTAATGGCAGCAGTAACATATAACGGAAGGGGAAAGCAGGGAAACATTACTTTACATGATTGAGGCTGAGTCGTAATTAATCCTTAATTTTTCAGTATTAAATAATTGTATGACACGCAGCCGCAAGTACTTCAACTATATATTAAATCCATTTGAATTGCTGCGCACCCAAAAAGTGCTGCACGTAAACCCTACCGTAGTCCCGCAGCGTAAAGAACCGGAAGCCACAAAAATTTATGTATACGATTACAATGTAAGTGAATCAACAGAGCGTTCAGTGACTAAAGTAGAAGAGTGTTTTCCTTATCTCCAAAGCGGGAAAATAACCTGGATAAATATGGATGGCTTGCGGAAAGTGGATGTGGAAACAATTTCCAATCATTACGGTATCCACCCCTTGATCCAGGAAGATATATTGAGCATTGGCCAGCGGCCAAAGATGGATGACATTGACGGACTGGTTTTCTGTTTGCTTAGTATGCTGTACTGGAACGAAGAGCAATCGGCAGTAGAATCGGAGCAGATATGTATTGTACTGGGAAAAGATTTTGTAATTTCTTTCCAGGAAGATGCGAGTAAAGATGTGTTTAATCCCATGCGGGATAAATTAAAAATTGCCGGAAGTAAAATACGACAGAGCAATGCCGATTATCTTTTCTATAATTTAATTGACCTCATTGTAGATAATTATTATACGGTAATGGAAAAATTAGGCGACCGCATTGAAACACTGGAAGAAGATATTATACGTAATGCCAATACCCGGTCGCTGGCAAAAATTAATATGCTGCGTAAAGAAATGATTGTACTGAAAAGAAGCGTTGCCCCAGTACGTGAATTAGTGAACGGCATATTAAGAAGTGAAAGTGAATTAATAGAAGAACGAACAGAAAAATATTTTAAAGATGTGTACGATCATATTGTACAGGCCAATGATTTGGCAGAGAACTACCGGGATATGATGATGAACCTGCAGGATTTATATTTGAGCAATGTGAACCTGAGGATGAATGAGGTAATGAAGGTGATGGCAGTGGTAACCTGTTTACTGGCACCGGCAACAGTTATCGGCGGCATCTTTGGTATGAACTTCGACCGCATTCCCTACCTGCATCATCATTATGGATTTTTTATTGCGGTTGGGTTAATGCTGCTCATTCCGTTGTGGATGGTGTATGTGTTCCGCAAGCGGGGTTGGTTTTAACCCGGACTAATAAATTAATAAAAAAATAATCATTCAATTACCTCCCAAATACAAAGGCATCATCTACATGCTCCTCGCAGCACTGGGGTTTTCATTAATGGGTGGGTCAGCCAAATTATTAAAAGGATCTTTTAATGCGGGTCAATTAGTTTTTTTTCGCAATGGAGTTGGTTTACTTGTTTTAATTTTCAGTTTTCTGCAAAATCCCCCACTAAACAAAGGAGGAAAATTTTATCTGCTGCTCTTTCGTGGTATGATGGGCACTATTGCACTGTATACTTTATTATATTGTATCCTGCACATGCCGCTGGGTACAGCCATGAGTTATAATTTAACTTCCGCCATTTTCATTGCCTTATTTTCCACGATATTATTTAAAGATTACCCCGGTGTGCAGGTAGCGGTTGCATTGTTTATAGGATTTACCGGGATGTTACTCATCTACAAACCCAATATTCATCTGCCCTGGTATTATCATATAGCAGGATTGATATCCGGTGTTTCTTCTGCCGTTGCTTATTTAACTATAGGCAGGCTGACAGTTTATTATGATACAAGAATGGTAGTACTGTCTTTTGTATTAACAGGGGTGCTGGTACCGGCTGCATTTATGTTAGTAAGGCAAATTTTTTCTTTACCAACAGATGATGTTTTTTTTATTGCTTTTCAATGGCCGCAAAAGATGCAATGGATATATATTTTATTACTGGGGTTAACAGCATTATTTGGGCAATATTTTGTAACCAAAGCATATGGCGCCGATAAAGCCGGTATTGTTTCTGCCATAGGTTATGCCAATATTCTTTACTCCATTTTTATTGGTATGCTGCTGGGTGATGCCTTTCCCGATTGGGTTACTTTGTTGGGTATGATTGGTATTATTACGAGCGGGGTACTCATTTCGCTATTTAAAAGAAAAGCAGGTTAAGACGAAATTATTTTCTTCACCCGTTTTTTTAATTCCGGCAATACCTCCAAAACAAACCTTTCGTTTTTTATATTAATACTCTCTGAGCAATAACGGTGGCGGACTAAAAATAAGTATAGGTTTTTACTATCACCCTACCATCTGTGATAGTTTGTGTTTCTGTACTTATCCTGTTTTGCGCATCAAACGTATAAGTATATGCAGCGCTGCCTACAACTGTACCGCTGGAAGTTAATGTATGCTTCTTTACTAAATTTCTTTTCTGTCCGGCATCCGGGTTGGGCAAGCCAGTAATAACGGGGCTTATATAAATTAAATCAGCATAGTATTCATAATCATCAACATCGTTATCGGAATCAACAGATTGGATTAGATTACCAGAAGTGTTATAAGTATAATCAATGGTATTGAATAAAACAGAACCGGATAGTTTAGAGTAATCGTATTGAATTGTTCTTATCTGTTGTTTGGCCGCATTGTAAAAATACTTTTCTGTTAACGTGTCCTGTGTATCGTTATACTGAAATGTACTGTCGATTAAGGAATTGCTGTTGAGAAAATAATCTTCGTGTATGGACAATGCTCCTGCATCAATTAAGTCCATGGTAATTTTATTGGACGAAGGATAACCATATAAAAATTTAAAATCGGGAGTAGGAGCGGAAACAGCGCTTACAATCCTGTTGTTGGCATCATAAGTTAAATTAAATGTGGCAGTTAAATTTCCACTAGAAGATGTTAAACTCTCTGTATAGGATTTAACTTTTAAAGAAGCAGTAGTACCGCCACCGGTACTTTGATCTATGCTGGTTTCTTTTTTACAGGAGGCAAATAAAATAATAAAGGCTGCAGCAGCAAGTGATAAAGTAGTTTTCATTACGGATTTTTTTAAATATGATAATTTATTTTTGATAAAGATAATTGAAATTTTTTAAGGTCAAAATGCAGCTAAGTAACTGACATGGGCAATTATTTATCCTTCAATATAACTTCACCTTTGGTTATCCATGAAGTACCAAAAGCGATTAAGGCAATGGTTTCTAAAACCAGTACAGGTTTATAATCTGCCAGCATATTTTCCAGTGAATTAATAAAACTGATAAGAGCAATGGCTGCAATACAAAAAATAATAATAATGCCGCAGGTGATATAAACCCTGTTTCTTGCTTTTTTACGCGGCGTCATGGTGCTTTTATCTTTTGTTTGGGTAAAAAGATATAAGCAAAAGAAAGCAAAGCAACCAAAGAGCAAAGCCGCAGCAGTAAAATGAATAGGATTTACTGAACCTTCTCTGTTGTTAACCACAAAGGCGCAATGTGTACCATTATAAGCATCGGTAGGAAAAAAAGCAACGAGTAATGCAAACAGCGACGCTAAATTGGCGGTAATATTATCCATCTTAGTATAGCCTTTATAAGAAAATAAAAACAAACCCACTGCGCAGAGGGTGCCGGTAAAATAAGTACCCATCACTGTATAATAATAATGGCTGATGGACGGTTGTACCTGCTCACACCTGCTAAAAAAATAGGAACCAATAATTAACACAAAAGGAAGTGCAATGCCCAGTACACCCACACTCTTGCGGAGCGTTAAATAAGAAATAAGCAGTTTGCTGCTGTTGGAATCGTTAGCATGATTTTTTGACATGGTTGGTTTTTTTTATGATGAGGAATAAGGTTGAATATATTATATAGTATAAGCTGTTATTAAATTTACGGAACTCTGGTTAAAAATAATTCATCATTCATCCTCCCATAAAACTAATTATAATTACTTATAACCCCCACCGTTAAATCACCCAAAAAAAATGGGGGTTTTCACCCTTGTCTTATATACTTCTCCATTATACATTTGAAGCGTTAATATATTTTTTCACTTAAATCTTATTTTATATGGCCTTAACGTCCATTCAAAACAACCGTATTTCGGTTACACTTACCCAGGTTCAGATTGATGCTCTTCGTACCGCCTTTGCCACACTGGAAGGGTTGCTAACTTTTGCTCAACCACTTACCATTGACGAAAGAAAAAGATTACCCAAGATGAATGTTAGCAACAAAGTATTTGTTGAAGATGCTATTAATGCCATCAACAACAATGCTGCTATACTGCCATCTTATCTTAACGCTGCTGAATTAACTAAAGACTTTACCGTTTACGGTCAGTTAGATGAATTTGTGCAACGAAGCAGGCAGCTCTGCGAAAGATTTGATGATACACAAATGCTCTCCGGTAACGAAGCTTATGTAAGTGCTTTAACTGCCTATCGTTTATTTGAAGCAGCAGCTAATGCAGGTTTAACTGGGGCTGATTCTGCTTATGCCCAGCTAAAAACAAGGTTCAAGAACCAGGGAACCCCAACACCCATCCCCGAAAACGGGCAGCCAACTACTTAAACAGGGTTACCCCACTTAAAATATGAACCGACCCAC
>JBLMVP010000289.1:0-5574 GCA_050256755.1 Sphingobacteriales bacterium
AGGCAGGGTTAACGAGATCAACGCCATTCATATCTATAACAAAAATGTAAGCATCCTTTACCATGAAGGGACTTGATGGGTCATGGAAAAGCCGGAAAGCTTCCTTATCATTCTTCTCAATCTGACCTACAGCATCCTTCACTGCATCAATAACAAAATCTCTCTCCATACGGTCGTTGTACATACCACTTCCCACAATATAACTTTTGCCTGATGGCACTCTTACTAATTGCACATAACTGCTCTTCCACCTGGGAAGTAGTCCGCCGGGCACAGGCCATTGATAATGATACCAGCCTTCTGGTTTATTGGGAAAAGTAGTTGCGGCTGCAAGCAGTCCGCGAATGATGGGCTTTCCATTGATGTCTTTTAAATTTAGCTGGTTCTTACCTTCCAGTTGGGGATCGGCGTGCACCAGCATATTTCCCTTGGGATCGAGAACGAAGATGTATGTTTCACCCCGACGCCAACGGCTACCGGGTAAACGTAAATCGTTAAACGCTGCTTCGCCTTTTACACGTATCAACTCTGTTGCTTCCTTTACAAGCTGAACGAGTTTGCGGGTAGTGTCCTGTTGATAGAACTGATTAAAATGGGTAGCATTTTGCTTTGTTATATTACTGGTTAAACGGGAGTCTTTGATACCAACAATTCTCCCAGAAGGTTTAAATAATTTTACATAGCTCTTTAGTTCTGCATTATTTGTTTTAACAGAAAGGTTTCCTGAACCAATGATGCCGTAAAAATTGTTATTGTCTAAAACACTGTTGCCGTTCGCGGTACTTAATTGTGCCTCCCCTGCAGTGATTAATGAAAAGGCGGTTATAATTAAAAGCAAATATTTTTTCATACTTAAAAAATTTTCGCAGGTGAAAAATAAATTCAGGAGGGGGAATTTATGTTCGCTAAACTAAGTATGAAGATGCCCTTTTAAAAATGACGGCCATCGCAGTTTTAAATGATTGAGGGCAGCCCCTCAAATCCTTTACCCCACAGACTGTCCTCTCCTGCCTTGTGGAAAGCCAGTCACCATGTGCTTATCTTTAGACCACAATAGATGATGCAGGACAATTTATAGGCAGCCTTGCCGGAGATTTTACAATTGTGGGATAATTGGGCCCAGGTCTCTGGCTAAACAAAAGGAAATAAATCAACTTACAATAATGCATTGCCATAATTGAGACAGAGAATCAAACTTCAGCTTCACCTGCACGTTAACTTTGGTTTTGGGTTGTACCCGTTCCAGGAAACTTTTCAGTAATTTTATCATCAAATTGCTAAACATCATTTCTGCTGTGCAGACGCTTTTCAAAATCCCCGTTATGATAATATAAAACTATTGGTTGCAATTTTAAGGAACAAATATGCAAATTTTACCTCCAAAAGAATTATTCCCTTTTATTAAGCATTATCTTTTTTTGGAAAGCCGGGGAAATGACTTCAGGAAACTTCGGTTATTTTCTGATGGCAATATGGGTATTGTGTTTTCTTTCAAAAGCAACCTAATCGCTGATTCAAAAAATAACGGGTTATTGGAAATTTTACCAAATTCATTTTTATACGGTCAAATTACGAGATTTAAAGATGTTTATCTTTTGAGTGAAGCAGAGATAATAATTGCCGTCTTTCATCCTTCCGGAATAAACCAATTATTGGGAATACCTGCCAAAGAATTACAGAATAATATAATTAAGACAGAATATCTTTTTGGTAAACAAAGCTCAGAGCTCCATGAAAAATTAGCTGAAAAATTTACGATTCAGGATAAACTTATACTATTAAATACTTTTTTTACAGAACTGGCAGCAAAAAGCACAGTCCCTGATGATATAATAATAAATGCGTCCTTAAATTTTATTTTTCAAAAAAAGGGTTTGATTTCTTTAAATCAATTAGTTAAACTCACAGGTTATACTGAAAGGCATATTGAGAGAAAGTTTATTCAAGCTATTGGTATAAACCCAAAACAATTTGGCAATATTATTAAACTTCATAATTTCCTCAGGCACATTAAAAAAGGATCAACCGGCAAAAATCTTACTGCTATTGCATATGAAGCAGGGTATGCAGACCAGTCTCATTTGATAAGGGAGTTTAAAAAGATAACAGGAATGACTCCGAAAATTTATATAAATAAAGTTGATAAACTAACTATCAACTTCGTCGAAATTCTTCCCGGCGGGAAACTATAAGAAACACAAATGTCGGAATTGTACAATTTGCCTGGTATTCACAATCCTACTTTTGTCTAAAATTCAACAACTAATATTTATGGACAAATTGAAAATATCAACGGCTCAGTTTGAGAACAGAAGTGGTGATAAAAATTATAATCTTTCTGTTATTAAAAAACTTTCTCAAAAGGCATCAGAAGAAGGTTCAGATGTCATTGCATTTCACGAATGTTCTATTACTGGTTATACTTTTGCAAGAAATCTTTCAAAAGAACAAATGCTTGACCTGGCTGAGTTCATTCCAGATGGAGAAAGTATTAAGGAGCTTACCAAAATAGCAAAAAACAACAACATTGTAATCTTAGCAGGGCTTTTTGAAAAGGATATAGACAACAACTTATTCAAAGCGTATGTATGCGTTGATAAAAATGGACTGGTTGCAAAATATAGAAAATTACACCCTTTCATAAATCCATACTTAACACCGGGAGACAATTATTGTGTTGTTAATCTTTTCGGCTGGAAATGTGGAATTTTAATTTGTTATGATAACAACATTATTGAAAATGTAAGAGCAACCACTCTTTTAGGCGCCAATATTATTTTTATGCCTCACCAAACTATGTGTACACCTTCCACCAGGCCGGGTGCAGGCTTTGTAGATACCAAACTTTGGGAAAACCGTGAAGCAGATCCTACTTCTTTGCGGCTGGAATTTCACGGCATGAAAGGGCGGGATTGGCTGATGAAATGGTTGCCGGCAAGAGCTTATGATAATGCAATTTATGCTGTGTTTTCAAATCCAATAGGCATGGACGACGACCATTTAAAAAATGGCTGCTCCATGATTATCGACCCTTTTGGAGATATACTTGCAGAGTGCCATACGTTTGAGGATAGCTTTGTAACCGCAACAATTACACCCGAAAAACTTATTCAGGCGGGCGGACATCGATATATAAAAGCAAGACGACCGGATTTGTACAGGGAAATTATTGGACAAAATCACAAGCCGGAACAAAAAGTGGTTTGGCTTAACCCGGACGAAAAGAAATAAAACCTGCCACTACAGCATTGGCTTTGCAATAGCAGGAACCTGGCAAAAAGAGTCCGTTAACTTTAGTAATTCAATTTGTCTTTTTTTGTAACTTGTGGTTTATTTTTTTAACCATTCAACCGAATAACCCTTACCGTTACCTGCTGGGTCGGTTATAATCTTTAAATAAGTCAGATATGAAAATTATAATTTTCGGGGCTTCTGGCACTACAGGACATGAACTTGTTAAACAGGCATTGGCCAGCAATTATTTTGTAACAGCTTTCGTTCGGAATCCATCAAAACTTAATATTGAGAATGATAAACTGAAAGTGATTCAGGGAGATGTGAAAGATTATGCTGTTGTAGAAAATGCAATAAAAGAACAGGATGCTGTATTATCCGTTCTTGGGGTAACAAAACCTTTAAAGAAAGATCCCATTGTTATAGAAGGTATAAAAAATATCATAAAAGCAATGGAGAAGCAAAACGTAAAAAGATTGGTTTATTTATCATTCCTTGCTGTAGGGCAGGGTCGTAAGGATGCAGGCTTTATGATAAAAAATATCATTTCCCGTATTGTCCATAATGAAATTGAAGATCACCAGGTAAAAGAGCAGTTAATTAAAGACAGCAATCTTGAGTGGACAATCATTCATCCTCCAAAATTAACAAATGGAATAAAAAAAGCTGTTTACAGAATTGGTGAGAATATAAAATCAACATCCTTTCTTCCAACACTTTCACGTGCCGATTTGGCCGGCTTTATGATCAAACAAATAAATGACAACAGTTTTCTTCGTAAAACGGTAAGAATAATGTATTAAAAATACAAGCCCGGCAGACAGGCTTTTTTAATTGGCTCCGGTTGCGGGGGTGAACAAACTATAATCCCCACCTGTACAAAGCCCCGCAGGATCGACCAGGGCCACAGCCTGTGGGATAAGGATAACTTCCTGCCAAACACAGAGTGTAATTAAGCAGTACCGATAGTAGTTAAGTCAAAACAATCCTTCATTCCGCGGAGAAACGATTTCTTTACTGTTGGATAATGATCTTTGGCTTGTTGAGTAAAGCATTTCTTTTGACAGAAGAAGCATTTCGCCTGACAAAAGAAACCGCATTGAATATAGACACAATGAAAATTATAGAATTAATAAATTACCTCTTTCTGCAAAATACAGAGGTGATAGGTAAAGATGAAAGGATAGCTTTCCCGTATGAGATACTCCAAAAAGAAAAAATCAAAATAGAATTATTAGCCGGTTTTTAATAAGTAATCATTGATATTGTATATAAACAGGCTGCGGCTTTATCTTTAAAACTTCTTTGGGGTCAAGCATCCGGCTATTGTTTTTGGTATCATTTTTATAGAAGAGTTTGAATCCTGTATATTCAACCGGCTCTCTGTAAATAAATTGCCTGTAAGTATTGATTTTTTTGGCGGGTATTCCCCAACCATCCATATCCATTACTATTTGTACGCCCGGTCTTATTTTGATCTGTTTATAATTTTTCACCATTCCCTGTGTAAAGCGGTGCACTACCAGGATTTTTGGAACAAGATTATTTTCTTTTACAATTTTTTCCAGGTAATCAGATGCGTAATTAATATCAGCAGCATCAAACTCGCCAATTACCGACCCTGGTTTTTGACCGCCCTTCATGGAAAATTCCGGGTCAATACCAAGATGAACATTCGGAAGGTTAAGATATTTTTCAAGTCGGGGTATTTCATCCTGCAAACTGCTCAATCCAACCTGTATATCGAGGAAAACAATAGCATTAATCTGCGCTGCCATTTCCAGTACCGAATCAATTTGAGAAAAAGGCATCCTGAGCCGGTATTTATTTTCCTTACCGGGCAGGCCCTGCGCAGTAACAGCAATATAATGCAACGCCGGTTGAGCCTGCATAAAACTGTCAGCTTCACTCCACAGCTTTACTTCCCGCTGTAGTTTTTGCAATACTTCTTTTTTGGGCAGTTCGCCTAAAATCCCCATATTTTTTGAATACAGATTGCCATAAAACGAAATGATTCTTTTGTAAGGAAGAAGAGCGCCTGGCAGAGGTTCAGATTTATTTGCCCATTTGCCCGATGAATCACCATTCCTGATATGCTCCATTTTGTCTTTATATGACATTGATAATTCGGCTGGCCTGGAATTTACTTCACTAACAATTGTATCAGTTCTGCTTAAAGCAGATGACACATTAACAGGTGAATTATTCCGCTGAGGATAATAGGCAAGTATTAAGAACAAAGGAAGAATTCCGGCACTGACAAGAAAAGACTTCTTTATGACTAAACCTTCCTTTATTGGTACGGGTAGAGTTTCCTGCTTCATAGAGTATTGGATTCGG
>JBLMVP010000290.1:0-3379 GCA_050256755.1 Sphingobacteriales bacterium
CGCCTTCGCAAGTTTATTCTTTGTGCATATCAAAATTATTTTACGCTCCGCAATTACACAAGATTTTTTTCTCCCGCTATTGCAGAGTTGTATTATCCATTACCAGCATCCTATGAGTAGACTTCCTACACTGAGATTGCTTAGGAATTGCTTAGGTGGATTGTCCTAACGACAATACAAAAATGTCTAACACCATTCTATTGATTTTCCAGGATATTATTTTATAAGGGATATCGGCTTATATCATAAATTTACGTGTTAGCGGTAATCTATGAGACATTCCGTAATAATAATATTCTTAACCATTTTGATCTCTTGTACTACAAAGACAAGGGTTGATGGGGTTCAGATTGGAAATACTCTTCATGAGCAGCAAGACTTCTCAACAAACATAAGGTTTGCGGAACTTATCCATCAATCATTGAACCGAAATACTGAGGCATTTGCTGAACTATTACGATTTCCATGTGGTGGTGCAGCTGGTTGCTATGACTTAGGAAGTGTCATAACACAAATTGTCTATAAAGTTGGTGAGCAGAATTTCTCTGAGATGATTAAGAACTTTTCCAAAGAGCAAAAACATGACATCCGTAATTATCTGGAAGTCGGACTGGAATATGGTTACAGGGTTGAAAAAAGCGCACCGAATAAGACAGTTGACCAACAGTTTCCGTTTCTCAACAAGATGTTAGTACACTGACAGCCTACCGCTAACATGCGCTTTGTAAAAGTGGGGCTGAAGTGGTAATTTTCATCTGTAAAATAAAATCAACAGTGGTGCTAAAGTGAAGCGAAGGAACATAAAATACCCCACCTTCACAAAGCGCTTTAACGTTAGCGGTAATTACAGTAACACTCTTTAATTATACAAATCTTATTACATTCATTTCTTAACATCAAAATAATGACGCGACTTTTTTTAACTACCATCATTTCATTGTTTGTTCTTGTTTCCTCTGGACAAATCAAAGCGAATAAAGACAGCTTTCAGGTTAATGCACCTTCTATAAAAGTTACCTTACTTGGTACCGGTACTCCGCAACCAATTATGGAGCGGTTTGGGGCAAGTATTCTTGTTCAGGCTGGCAGTGAAACTTTGCTTTTTGACGCCGGTCGGGGTTGTTTACAAAGGTTGCTTCAAATAAATGTTTCATATAATAAGATAAATGCATTGTTTCTAACACACCTCCATTCAGACCATATTGTGGGTTTACCTGACTTGTGGCTAACAGGATGGCTTATATCAAGGCGGGAAATGCCACTGAATGTATTTGGGCCCTCAGGTACCGATGATATGATTAAGAACCTGCAAAAGGCATTTGCTTTTGATATCAAAATGAGAATAGAAGATGATAAAAGGTTAGAGGAAGGCAGCAAATTGTTGGTTAAGGAAATACAGCAAGGGATTGTTTATGAGAAAAATGGTGTTAAAGTAATTGCATTTGAAGTAGACCATTATCCTATTGTACCTGCTTTTGGATATAGAATAGAATATGGCGGACATTCGGTTACATTATCGGGCGACACACGATATTCAGAAAATCTAATCAAGTTTGCAAAAGGAACAGATTTGTTGGTACATGAAGTAATCGTGGCCCCTGACACATTAAATAAATCAGATCCTAAATATCCGCAATTCGCTCATCATACTACTGTCGAGCAGGTGGCCAAAGTTTTTAACGAAGTAAAACCAAAGCTTGCTGCATATTCGCATATCGTGAAACTTTATGGGCGGAATGAACAAGAGTTATTAAAAAGAACTAAAGCTAATTATTCAGGACCGTTTATTATAGGAGAAGATTTGATGAGCTTTTCAATTGGCGATACTGTTTCTGTAAGTGCCTGGCCGAATAAATAACTACCGCTAACAGGAACGGTATAAAAAACAAATAAATTTTTATCGTTTCAACGGTTTTGCTGAGCAATAATCAGGTTGATATATGCAGTTATTTTTTACCTTCGACACTATATTTTCGAATTGGCCCCCCGCATTAGGTGGGATACCCGGCTGGGCGTTCAATGAATTCCCTGCCTTTGCAAATATCGAGACGTTATGCGCAATAATTCTGTTGCAATTCAATCATTTTTTTCAAGTTGAAAAATCTCATTGACTGTTACTTTAAAGACGTTTGAGATTTTAATTGCAAGCATAGTTGACGGGACATAACGTTCCGCCTCAATAGAATTTATCGTTTGTCGTGACACGCCGACTTTATCAGCTAATTCTTGCTGTGTTATATTAAGCTTTGCACGTTCGACTTTAATATTATTCTTCATTATCTGCCATTCTTTTGAACGAAATACATCAGCAAGTAAACAAAGAGCATACTTAAGACAAGCTCTTGACTTTTTAAGTCGGCAATTGGGTCATTAAAGAGCATGTCCACAAAAGGTTTGATAATGACAAATAAAACAGCCCATATAAATGACCAACCCATTGCTTTAAGACGTATAGCAACAATCATTTCATCTTCGACCTTATCTTTTGCCCAAGCAACAAATAGTAGTCCTAAAATGAAAGCGTTCATAGTGAGCAACCTAAAGAGTTCTTTGTTCGCTGGAGTTAATTGAATATTTATAACCTTGACAATAACTGCTGGGACAAATGCCAACAGCATTACTGCTATCCCAACTTTCTTGAAAAAGTTAGGTAGCAAACCTGCTTCATTCTTATTTATTCGTTTTTCCAGGGTGTAAATTTTGTTTTCCATAATGACAAGTATACTTTACATAGCGAAACAGCCAAATTTTCGACAAGAAATATTAAAGCACCTAACAAAAATATTGCTGCATGTGTAACTCGACATTGAAACAATCCGTAATGGTAATTCTGTTGTACCGTAGTTCGGGTTCGACACACAATTTTCAGCTTTAGTTCATAACTTCGCCAAAATGTTTTCAATCAGCTGCGGGTACAGGTGAACAGAAGTCTATTTCCAGCCTTCCCAAATACCTGTTCGCTGGTGGTGATTGTAAGGACGAAACATAGAAATTAGAATGAGCAGTATAGAAATTAAAGAAATTTTATCCACAGAAATTGAGCAGTATAAAAATTTTTTAGCTACCGGACTTCAAAGTGACGAAGAAAACCTTCTTATTACACTCAGGGAAAACTCGGACGCAGCATTTCCTACAAAGGACAGAAATGACAGTTTTACACTTGGAGCTTATGCAGAAAATGTTTTGGCAGGTGTAGTAAGTTTTGCCCGTGATGGAGAGGACAGAGAAAAATTACGACACAAAGGACTTGTGTTTACAATGTATGTTTTAAAAGAATTTCGTGGACAGGGAATTGCAGGAAAACTGCTTGAGGAACTTATTAAAAGGGTAAAAACTATTTCAGATATTGAACAAATTAACCTGGTTGTTATTGCTAATA
>JBLMVP010000291.1:0-2944 GCA_050256755.1 Sphingobacteriales bacterium
GGAATGACAAAAAAGAAAATTCTAAATCATTTTATACATTTTACCAGGCAACTGATTAATGATACCCTGCAATTCTAAATTTAAAATTGCCTGTGCTACATGACTGCTGCTGAGTGTGCTTTTTAAATAGAGTTCATCAATGTGAATGGGAGAATGTTCTTTTATAATCTTAATAATGATTTGTTCATCGGGAGTTAATTCAATAAATAATTCTCTTTGTGCTTTGGGTTTTATTTTTTTGTTACCCTGCCATTGCATCTGTTCAATTACATCTTCGGCCGAAGTAATGAGCATGGCTTTGTTGGTCTTGATTAAAAAATTGCAGCCCTCACTTTTAGGGTCGGTAATTTTTCCGGGAATAGCGAATACATCTTTATTGTAGCTGTTGGCGAGTTCAGCAGTAATCATGCTGCCGCCTTTAATACTTGTTTCAATAATTATTGTTGCATCAGCCATACCTGCTACAATGCGGTTACGTTTGGGGAAGTTTTGTTTATCCGGTTTGGTATCACTTATGAACTCTGATAAGAGTCCACCCTGCTCCACCATTTCTTTAGCCATAGATGTATGTGTAGGAGGATAAATTCTATCTAAACTGTGTGCAAGAACCCCAACTGTTTTTAAATTATTTTTCATTGCCAGTTTATGGGCAATGGAATCTACACCATAAGCCAGCCCGCTTACAATTAGTATAGCGTAATTGGAAAATTCATCAACTAATTTTTCAGTTACTTATTTACCATAATCCGTATTGTTTCTTGTGCCTACAATGCTGATGATTTTTTCTGTATTCAGATCGGCATTGCCGCGATAATACAATAATGCAGGAGCATCATAACAATTCAATAAACGTTTGGGATATTTTTCATCTCCGATAATCAGCGTTTCAATTTTATACTTTTCTATAAAGGCCAGTTCTTCTTCTGCCCGTTGAAAATTGGCAAAGTCTTTAATGCTTTTTGCCCTTACCGAACCAATACCCGGAATTTTATCGAGTTCACCTTTTCTTGCTTCAAATATTTTTTGTGCATCACCATTATATGCCTGCAGCAAAACTTTTGCATGTACGTCGCCGATGTTGGGAACGAGAGTTAATGCTATGTGGTGAAGGAGCGACAAGGGGTTTGAGTTTTAAGTTCAGAGTTTTGAGTCCAATGTTTATTTCATTATCACTAAAGTTCGGGAAATAACCAGAAACAAAAAACCAGAAACAAAAAACTATAAACCAACTACCGTCAATTCCGTTCTTCTATTCTGTGCACGGCCGGCTTCAGTTTTATTATCAGCCACCGGTTTGGTAGAGCCGAAGCCTTTCCATTGCAGTCTTTCTATACGAATGCCTTTGTACAATAAATAATTAATGGCTGATTTTGCACGGGCATTGGATAATACGAGATTATCCTGTGGTTTGCCGACATTATCTGTATGTCCACTGATTAGAATTTTGATGTTAGGATTATCTTTCATCAGCTGCACTACTTTATCCAGTTCCACCATCGACTCGGGTTTCAAATCAAATTTTTTGGTGTCGAAGAAAATATTCTTTAAAACAATGTTTGCATTCAGTTCAATAGGTTGCAGCGGGATGTCTTTGGTATAAACAGAATCAACAGGATTTTTGCTTAGTGAAAAATTATCGGAATAAAATAAATAGCCTTTACGGTTCACGTTAAAGGCGTAATCTTTTCCCACCGGAAGGGTTATTAAATAATTGCCGCTTTCATCCGTTTGCAGTTTGGAAATATTTTGCCCGGTTTTTAAATCCAGCAGTTCAACGGTGGATGGCAAACCTGCTTTTGTTTTTTTATCATACACATTTCCTTTTACCCAAAATGTTTTAAACGGACGAATATCGTTGCGCAGTTCAAAGGAATAAATGTCGAGGCCACCTTTGGTATCGGGCATGTCGCTGCTGTAATAAGCTGTTTTTCCATCCGCAGTAATCACCAGCGTACCTTCATCGCCGATAGTATTGATGGGGTAACCAAGGTTTTCCGGCTTGCCCCATTTGCCCGCTGAATCTTTTCTTACTACAAATAAATCACTGCCACCATAACCGGGCAATGCATCGGATGTAAAATATAGTGTTTGGTTATCGGCATGAATAAAAGGACAACTTTCATTGCCGGGTGTATTGATGTTTGGTCCAAGATTCACAGGATTTTTCCACGTGCCATCGGGTAAATGTTCACTTATCCAGATATCACTTCCGCCTAATCCACTCGGGTCACGGGCTGTGAAGTATAAGAAACGTTTATCAGGCGAAAGGCATGGTTGTGATTCCCAGAATTCGGTGTTGATAGGGTCGCTAAAGTTTAATGGTTCACTCCAGCCTTTGGGTGTTTGTGTAGAATAATACAAATCACAACTGCCGCTGCCGCCGGGGAAATTACAACCGGTGAAGACGAGCATCTTTCCGTCTTGTGAAATATTTTGTGCTCCTTCATTCATTTCGGTGTTGATATTGCCGGCTAAGGGAACAGCTTTGCTCCATTGATTATTTTTCTTTGTGGCAACAAAAAAATCTTCATTGATTCCTTTTACTCTCCTCGTAAACACGAGTTCATTGGCATCAATAGTGAGAGAAGGAAAATATTCTGACACAGAAGTATTGATGCTGTCGCCTAAATTTATTGGTTTAAAAACATAATTACTGTTGTTATGTGTTTTGTCATATTCTATGGCAAACTCGTAACAACTTTTTCTGTATTCACCGGCTTTGCGGGAACGGTCATTGATTTGCGGATCGGCTAAAAAAATATTGACGGCATCCAATGCTTTTTGAAAAGCTCCTGTACCAGCCAAAGAAATGGAGTAAGGAAGAAAGAAATCTCCAAAATAAGCGGAGTCGATTTTTAAAGCAGCTTTAAATGAGGTGACAGAAGCATTATAATTTTTTAGATCAGCATAAGCCCCTGCCTGGGATAACCATGCATCAGCAAAA
>JBLMVP010000292.1:0-2626 GCA_050256755.1 Sphingobacteriales bacterium
TCATATGAGCCCACGGAAAAGCATTACCACCATTCTTCTGTTAAGTATAACCTTATTTGCCGCCGCCCAGGATAATAAATGGGATTTGAGAAAATGCGTGGAATACGCAATGGCGAACAACGTTAGTGTAAAGCAGGCAGATGTACAGGCACGGTTTGCGGAACTTATTTCTAAACAAAATAGATGGCAGCAACAGCCTAATTTAAATTTCACTAATAGTACGGGTTACCAGTTTGGCCGTTCTATTGACCCTACTACCAACCTGTTTACCACCCAGCAGCAATTGTTTCAGAATTATAGTTTAAACGCCAACGTAACCATTTATAACTGGAATCGCATCAAGTATGAAATCCTGTCAAGCAACTACAACGTAAAAGCAGCGATGGCCGATGTTGAGAAAGCTAAAAATGATATTGCTTTAGCTGTGGCCACTTCTTTTTTGCAAACACTCCTTACCAAAGAACAGGTAAATATAGCCGAGGTACAGGTTTCGCAAACGTTGGCGCAATTGACTAATACAAGAAGAAGAGTAACAGCAGGGGCTCTTCCAGAATTAAATGCACTGGAATTGGAAGCGCAACTGGCAAGAGACAGTTCAACACTTGTTTCAGCACAAACTAATGAACAGCTGAATTTACTTCAGTTAAAAGCGCAAATGAATTTAGATGCGGCCACCCCATTTGATATATATATCGCTTTTATTGATAAAATTCCGGTTTATACATTGGGAGATATGCAGCCCGATGCGGTTTACCAGCTTGCATTAACAACTCAGCCTGCCCAACAGGCAAATGCATTAAGATTAAAATCGCTGGATGCCTCGCTGAAATCTGCTAACGCATCTAAATACCCAACGTTAACAGGTTTTGCAGGATTAAATACCAGGTTTGCCAATGCTAATAAGTTTACCAGCGCCACCCCAACCGGCCTATTTTCAGCCACCTCTTTAAAGGCAGATGTTAGCGGTACCTTGTATGATGTAAAACAACCGGATTTTCTTTTGGGAACACATAAAAACGCTTTTTTTGAGCAATGGGATGGGTGGGGTACTCAATTGGATCGCAACTTTGGTCAGAACATAGGACTTCAAATAAATATACCCATACTAAATGGCGGGCAATCGAGAAACCTTATAGAAAGGGCAAAATTGGATTTGCAGAATCTTTCTTTAACAAAAGAGCAAACCGATAATAAACTAAAGCAGGATATATACCAGGCTTACCAGGCGGCTGTAGCGGCATTAGAAAAATTTAACGCAAATAAAAAGGCAGTAGATGTGGCACAAAGAACTTATGACCTTGCCACAAAAAGATATGAACTCAATTTGCTTTCTACGCTTGATCTCATTACTAACCAAAACAATCTTTTGAAAACAAAATTAGATTTAGCAACTTCTCATTATGATTACATTTTCAAAATGAAAGTGCTTGAATTCTACAAAGGCCAGGGGTTGCGTCTTGAATAGATTTGTTTAATATTATATACAACGACAAATTATAAATTGATATGAGTAAAAAATTATGGTGGATAATCGGCTTACTGCTGGTAATCATTGCGGTTTTGGTGGTATTGAAAAAATCAGGAGCCATAGGTAAAGATGAAGGGTTTAAAGTAGCTACAGAAAAAGTTACTAAAAAAACCATTATCGAAACGGTAACTGCCAATGGAAAGATTTACCCTGAAATAGAAGTAAAAGTTAGCCCCGATGTGAGCGGTGAAATAACTGAATTAAATGTAGCAGAAGGTGACAGTGTAAAAAAAGGCCAGGTTGTGGCAAGAATTTATGCTGATATTTATAATTCTCAAAGAGACCAGGCGGCAGCGATAGTGAATCAGCAATCTGCGCAGGTAGAAAACACAACAGCAGCTATCGAAGCCATCAAAGCAAGACTGGAACAGGCAAAAATTACATATGACCGTCAAAAACAATTGCTGGATGATAGAGTGATATCCAAAGCAGAATTTGAAACAGCTGATAATGCATTGAAAACAGCACAGTCAGATTATAATGCAGCATTGAAATCTATTAAAGGCGGGGAGGCTGCAGTACAAAGTGCCCAGGCACAATTACAGAAGGCAAATAAAGATTTAGGCAGAACTACCATTTTGGCTCCAATGGATGGAGTGGTTTCATTGCTTGCAGTGAAGAAAGGTGAAAGAGTGGCCGGTAACAGTTTTAATGTAGGAACAGAAATGCTGCGGATTGCAGATATGGATAAAATTGAAATAAGAGTAGATGTAGGTGAGAATGATATTCCAAAAGTAAAATTGGGCGACAGTGCAGATATTGAAGTAGATGCTTACAACGACAGGAAATTTAAAGGCGTGGTTACACAAATTGCCAGTACCAGTAAAAGTTTAAGCAGTAATAGCTTAAGTTCTGCTACCTCAACGGATGTAACCAATTACGAGGTGCGTATAAGGCTGGATAAAAGCTCTTATCTTGATTTAATTGAAAGTGCAAAAACAAAAAAAGCATTTCCTTTCCGTCCTGGTATGAGTGCTAATGCAGATATTAAAACAAGAAGTGCATCGAATGTTATTGCTGTGCCTATTTTGTCTGTAGCAACAAGGGAAAAGGAAGACGAGAAATCTAAGGTAGAGGCTAAAGAAAGAAAAGAAAAAG
>JBLMVP010000293.1:0-6939 GCA_050256755.1 Sphingobacteriales bacterium
TCATGAAAACTTACATCATATTGATATTAAAGTTGGAGCAGGGGAGAACTGGCACCAGTTTGTGATGCATTGTATAGAACACAACCGGGCAGGAGTGGAAAACTTGTCTCTTATACCGGGTAATGTGGGAGCCGGGCCAATGCAGAATATAGGGGCATATGGAGTAGAGATTAAAGAGGTTTTTTATTCACTTGAAGCATATAGTTATGCTGATAGAAAAGTATACACTTTCACAGTAAATGATTGTGAGTTTGGTTACCGCGAAAGTGTTTTTAAAAGAAAATATAAAAGCCAGTTTGTGATTTTGAATGTTAGCCTCCGTTTAAATAAGCAACCAAAGTATAATACCAGTTACGGGGCTATTGAGCAGGAACTGGGAAGAATGGGAGTGAAGGAATTAAGTATACAGGCAATATCCCGGGCGGTAATTAATATTCGTTCTTCCAAATTACCCGATCCAAAAGTGATTGGTAATGCAGGAAGCTTTTTTAAGAATCCTTCTGTTGTGAAAGAGAATTTCGAATTGCTAAAAGAAAAATTTCCTTCAATTGTTGGTTATGCTAATGCAGATGGTACTGTTAAGCTGGCTGCTGGCTGGTTAATTGAGCAATGCGGATGGAAAGGTTACCGAAAAGGTGATGCAGGTTGTCATGCTCAGCAGGCATTGGTTTTGGTTAATTACGGTAATGCACAAGGCAGTGATATTTTTGCTTTAAGTGAAGAAATAGTACAAAGTGTTAAAGATAAATTTGGAGTGGAACTGGAAAGGGAAGTGAATATTATTTAACGTTCCTGAAGCAGCTAATATGACCATGTATGAATCATTGGTTTTAATTTTTACATATGAAACAACTATTGATTTTAGTTTTTATTTTATTGGCTGTTACTTCTTTTAGCCAAACTGCTGATACTATTCATTTAAAAAACAAAGACAGGCAATCGGGGAAAGTACTGGTAACTGACAGACCACCCCAGGCAATTTATTTTGGTATTGGTGGTTCGGGGTTGATATTTTCAGCTAATTACGATTCAAGATTTTCCAAACGTTTAAATGGAGCAGGCTTTTCTGTAGGATTAGGTTCATGGTTTGGTGGTGGTGTTACCGTATTTACAATTCCGGCAACCCTGAATTATTTGGTTGGACGAAAAGACCATTTCCTTGAACTTGGCGCTGGTGCAACTTTTATAACAGGAAGCGTTGATTTTTTTGATGGTAATGAAACAGGGTCTGCATTAATTGGACACGGGGTTATAGGGTATAGATACCAGCCATCAACAGGAGGTTTTTTTGCAAGAGTAGGATTTACTCCGTTGTATGGATATGGAGAAGCAATAATGTTCTATCATCTGGGATTGGGATACAACTTTTAAATAGTAGCAATTATTTTTTGTGCATGCAAAACGAAAACGCCGCAGTTTCTTAACTGCGGCGTTTTTACTTATGTAAAATCTTCTCCGTCAAAATCATCCTCATCTGATTTACCGGTACCGATATTTAGCATGGAGCCCATCAAATCTTTAAATTCAATTTTGCCTTCCACAATCCTCTTGCTTATCATTGAATAGGCAGCCAGGCCATGCAACACAAATTCCATCAGCAATGCTGCTTCTTTTTCATTGGCGTGTTTAAAATATTTTTTGATCAATGGGTGCAATCCGTCCACTTTATATAATTGCTGTATTTTGTTCTCATCCTTTGTATTAAAGAAAATATTTAACTGGTTGCCTTTATCAAACCATTCTGTTATTGGTCTGAAAGGATTTTGTTCAGCCCCCTGCTGGTTTCTTCTTTTCTTAAATGTTTCAGGGTTGGGAAAATAATGAACAAACAAAGTACGGGTTGCTTTATCCATCAAATTCATAGCCACCTGGTAAGGGCCTTCCTGTTCTCCTTCATACACCAATTCTATTTTACCGGTAATGGAAGGTATGATGCCGGCTAAATCACTAACCCAAACCTGGGTTTCTTTTTCATCATTCAGAATAGATCTTCTCTCTGCCGCACTTATAGCATTTTCATAGGCAGCAATGGTGAGCCTTGCGCTTACGCCGCTTTTTTTATCAACCAGTTCACTGCTTCTTGCTTCAAAAGAAACCTGTTCAATTAAACGTTTTATTAAATCGCTTACTTTAACCTTTTTTAACTGGTCAGCATGTACTTCTGCTTCCTGTTCAGTAATGGCCAGTGATGTTTCAATTGTTTTTGGATAGTGAGTAAGAATCTGACTTTCTATACGATCTTTTAAAGGTGTTACAATTGAACCACGGTTGGTATAATCTTCAGGATTAGCAGTAAAGACAAAAAGTATATCTAATGGTAATCTTAATTTAAAACCACGAATCTGCACATCGCCTTCTTCCAGAATATTAAATAATGCCACTTGTATCCTCGCCTGCAAATCGGGAATTTCATTAATAACAAAAATACCACGATTGCTTCTTGGAATGATACCGTAATGCAGTACCCGTTCGTCTGCAAAACTTAATTTTAAATTAGCTGCTTTAATTGGATCAATATCGCCAATTAGATCTGCCACACTTACATCTGGTGTGGCTAATTTTTCTCCATAACGTTCACTACGGTGAATCCAGTGTATTTCTGTTTCATCACCATGTGCGGCAATTTGATCCTGTGCATATTTTGAAATGGGATGGAGTGGATCATCATTGATTTCAGAACCATAAATAGCGGGGATATATTCATCTAATAAATCTGTCATCAGCCGGGCCATTCTTGTTTTGGCCTGTCCACGTAAACCCAGGAACAAAATATTATGACGGGATAATAAAGCTCTTTCCACATCAGGGATAACAGAGTCTTCATATCCAAGAATACCTGAAAATGTTTCTTCCTTATGCTGCAGTTTTTTAATAAGGTTTTCCCGGATTTCTTCTTTAACCGGTTTGTATTTATATCCGCTCTTTTTTAATTCGCCTAATGTTAATGGCAGGTTTTTTTTCATTTTAAATTTTGTAGTTTCTTGTTCTTTTCTAATGTTTCTTTCCAATTTTAATAAACTGTTTTTCTTTTCCCGCTTTCAAAATCATTAAATATAAAAGTGCCCAGATTGTCCAAAGCAGCAAAGAAAGCTTTACCGTGATTCATTTCTGTAAATTCTTTTACAAACCGCTGCAGGTATGGATCAGTGGCAATCATAAATGTAGTAATGGGTATTTTTAATTTCTTGCATTGAGCCGCCAGACTCATGCAACGATTAGTGATTTTTCTGTCTAACCCAAAACTATTTTTATAATAGCGTTTGCCCACCTTTAAGCAGGTAGGTTTACCATCAGTTATCATAAAAATTTGTTTGTTGGGATTTTTTCTTCTGCGTAAAATATCCATTGCCAGTTCTAATCCCGCAACGGTATTGGTATGATAAGGCCCCACATTTAAATAAGGAATATCTTTTAATTCAATAGGCCACGCATCATTGCCAAACACTACGATATCCAATGTGTCTTTTGGATATTTGGTAGTAATCAACTCGCCCAGTGCCATTGCTACTTTTTTAGCCGGAGTAATTCTATCTTCCCCATATAAAATCATGGAGTGAGAAATATCAATCATCAGCACAGTGGAAGTTTGTGTTTTGAAATCGGTTTCCCGTATTTCCAAATCATCTTCCCGCATGGTAAAACTTTCAATGCCATGATTGATTTGTGCATTACGGATGGAATTAGTAAAGTCAATTTGTTCCAACATATCACCAAACTGGAATGGCCTGGTCTCGGGATTTATTTCATCTCCCTGGCCCGGTTTAAAAGTTTGATGATTACCCTGCTTGGTTTTTTTAAGTTTACCAAAGATTTCTTCTAATGAACGTTTACGGATTCCCTGTTCAGTTTTGGAAGTAATTTTTATTTCACCACTAAGTTGATTTTCTTCGATGTAACCTTTTTCTTTCAGCTCATCAATAAAATCACCCATACCATATTCCTGATTGGTGAGTTCATAGTCACGATCCATCTGGTTCATCCAGTTTAATGCCTCGCCCACATCACCACTGGTATAGGTAAGTAATTGCATGAAAATATCAAGCAATTGCTCAAATTTTGTTTTGCCCTGTTGAGAGGGATCGAATTTTGAAAAGTGATAGCCTATCATTATTCTTCTAAGTTCGTTAATATACTATAACAAAAAAAATCCTCCTGTGTTCAGGAAGATTTTTTAACAAAGAGGTGACTCTTTTATTTTTTTGTTGTATCCGTTTTTGGTTGCAGGCTGTCAGGTTGTATTACGGGAGTAATAACTGTCCCCGCCTGTGTTTTTTGTGTCTGTTCCACCTGCTGAATAAATTGCTTCAGCCTTTCTCTTTCATCAGCAAAAGCCGGAGGTAATTTATCTTTTGATTCAAGCACTTCGTAATAATGCATTTCCTGCCTGCTGTCTTTTAAAATGGCATTAGAGATTCGGTCACCCAAATCTTTGGCTCCAGCCTTATATGCTTCCATAGCCATATAGAAAGTATACTCATTATGATTATTACCTTTTGACATCATAGCATAAGGTAAACTTTCCGGGTTAAGCAGAGAATCAGCATGAAGAAGAAGTTTTTTGGCTTCCTCATGGCGGTTCTGTGTATTTAGTATCTGTGCCAATTGAGCATAAGTAGAACGCAGGTTTAAAATATAACCTCTGTTTATTTCATCAAAATAAGTTCCTTTTTTAGCTGCACCACCGGATTTAAATTTATTCATCAGTTTGTCCAGCATCCATTCTGTATTAAATGGATTGGTTACTTTAAATGGCACTACCCGCCAGCACATACCATCGTTTCTTAAATAACTATCAAAGCCAAGCCTTGGGATAGATGTAAAGTATATTGGCCGCTTCCATTTGTTGGCAGCAATAATGTTCAGAATGGCTGTTTCACTTTTATCCAGACCGCTCTTACCCGGTAAATCAAATTGCATTTCAGTTGTTACACTATCCTGGGCAAGTACAGTACCGTTCTTTTTAACCAGATTAACATCAACCGGCACTTTCACTTTTCTTGCCGGATAAATATTTAACCATTCATCCCTGTACTGGAACATGTCTTTATGATCATCGCTTCCTGCAATTTTATCCATCATGGTATACAGATCGACAACTACATCTTCAGGAACACCTTTTTGCGGTATGTAATAAACATAGTTCCTTTTTTCTCCGGCAATTTTATCTTCACTCCATATTACATCAATAGGATCACTGTCATTAATTTTATAGCGGAGCTGGTTGATATACCAGTCAATTCCCAACAGGCTGGTATTGATTACACGTACATCTGTACGTACACCCATTACTTCCTGTGCAAACCATAGTGGGTAAGTATCATTATCACCAAAGGTGAAAAGAATAGCATTTTTATCACAGCTTTCCAGGTAATCTGTTGCTAAATCCAGTGCAATTGTTTTCTGGCTGCGATCATGATCATCCCATTCCTGCTGTGCCATTATAACAGGTACAGCCAATGTACATACTGTAGCTGCTGCAATATGTGAACTTCCTTTCAGGAATTTATCAAACCATTCTTTAACCAATAATACTCCCAGCCCAATCCAAACCGCAAAGGCATAAAAACTTCCCACATAAGCATAGTCACGTTCACGTGGCTGGTTACCCGGTTGATTTAAATAAATGATGATGGCAAAACCTGTAAAGAAGAACAATAAAAAGTTTACGAGGAAATCACTTTTATTTTTCCTGTAATGATAAACTATACCGATGATGCCTAAAATTAATGGCAAAGCATATAGTTTATTTCTTCCTTTACTGTTTTTAATGCTGTCAGGTAAATCGCTGTCGCCGGGGTAAAAAATATTATCGATAAATGAAATGCCGGAGATAGCGCCACCTTCTCTTATTCCACCCTGTCCCTGGATATCGTTTTGACGGCCCATAAAATTCCATAGGAAATAACGCAGGTACATGGCATTAAACTGGTAACCCAGGAAGAATTTTACATTATCACCGAAAGTTGGTTCCCTTTCCCAGGTTACCTGGCCGGTTTTCTGATCTTTATATTTTTGAATTCCTACCCAGTCGGCATAAAAAGATGCGTGGTAAGTAGGAGGGGAATCATTACTATCCCACATGCGGGGGAAGAAATGTTTAGCGGATGCCGGGAATTTTGGTTTTTTATCAACCCCTAACGATATATACTTATCTTTTCCTTTGGCATATTTCATTCCGCCCTCTTCATATATATACCCGTTTTCATCAGCTTCGTATTCATCAGTAAAATACTGGCCATACATAATGGGGAAATCTCCATATTGTTCCCTTCCCAAATAACCCTGCAGAGAGAAGGGATTATCAACATTGTACATATCAATTGCCGGGTCGGCATTAGAACGAACTAATGTTGTGAGGTAAGTGGAGTAGCCAATCAATACAAAAGCAAAACACCATAACCCTAAGCGTAAGAATTTCCAGCCTTTATTTTTGGCTATTCTTAATCCAACAAAAACTAATACAGCAACTAATACAAAGAAAAATATAAAGCCGCTGAAGAAGGGTAAACCAAAGCTGTTTACAAATGGTACATCTAACTTACCTGCTGCTTTAATTGTCCACTGAACTACGGCTACCTGGGTTACACCCAATACGATGCAACCAATAATAAATGCTGCAAAGGTTCCCCATGCAGTTGTTTTGTAACGTTTAAAATAATATAACATTACAATAGCCGGGATACATAATAAACTTAACAGGTGAACACCAATTGACAGACCAATGAGGTAAAAAATTAATACCAGCCATTTGTCAGCACCGGGCTGGTCTGCCTGTTCTTCCCATTTTAACGCGGCCCAAAAAACAATTGCCGTAGAAGAAGAGGACATAGCATATACTTCACCCTCGACAGCTGAAAGCCAAAAGGAATCAGAAAAAGGATAAGGGAGGGCACCAACGGCACCAACAGCGAGGACGGAAAAGATTGGTTTGCCTGTTAA
>JBLMVP010000294.1:0-5069 GCA_050256755.1 Sphingobacteriales bacterium
AGGATTTAACCAAACTTTTATTCCATCAACTCTGACATCATAGGTGTTTACTTTTTCTTTGAACGGCGGTGGTGATTGCCCATTTTGTGGCAGGTACTGGTAACCATGCCACGGACAGGTGATGCATCCATCTAATATCTTTCCCTCCCCTAACGGACCGCCCTGATGCTTGCATACATTATGAATAGCATACAATTTATTTTCATGTTTGTAAACAGCTATTCTTTCGGTATCAATACAAAATATTTTTGCCCTCCCTTCTTCAAATTCATTTACGTTACAGATGTATGTAAAACCATTTGCTGTCAAATTAAATTTTTCATTATCTTTTTTTACTTCCTTTCTTCCTGCAATCAGGTGAAGTATTATTAACCAGACAGCTCCTATGGAAATCAACAGCACAAATACGGGATGTGTTTCATATTGAATTACACCCAGCATCACATGCATTATGATTAACAGGTAAGCTAAATAAACAAACATGTGCAATGTCTTCCAAACTTTAGGTGAAAGATTATGCAGCCAGAAATCATGACTGGTTACTGCCATTAAAAAAAATATTATCAAAGCAAAAAAACCAAGCGACTGAAAAGGAAATCCGCTAACAGAAGTAAATCTTGTGTTGGAAGTAAACAAGGAAACAAAAGGATTTACATTTCCCTGTGAATGAAATTGTATAATACTAAAGATACCATGAGTGGCTGCAATACAAAACATTGTTACTCCAAGATGACGGCGGTTGTATAAGAGTGGCAGAAATTTTTTATTCAATCTTGCCAAAGGGCCGATACTTAAAATTACATGCAGCATTAGTACAGCTAATGTAGAAGTGGAACGGATTAAAACTGTTTCAAAAGTATAATCAGGATTTATAATAGCAGTAACGGAAATAAATGTTGTTAAGTACAATGTACAAAACCCAAAAATGAGCCAGTCGTAAATTTTCTTTTGCCTGTTCCAGCCGATGGCGGCATAACCAATACTCATTGCTTAAATTTTATTGAGTCAATCACCTGTTTGTGGATAATATCATAGAGTATGAAATTGTAATTACCTGTTGAATCAATCTTCAGAGGGAAGTAATATGTTCCTTTTGCCTCAATTCTTCCCAGCAATTCGTTTTCCGGTTTTGCTTCACGGTAAATAAGTGTGGAAGGAATTGATGATATTGCTGTATTAATCCATTCCAGCTGTATTTGCGATTTATCATTTTTGGTTCTTAACGAAACAACATAATTATTACGGCTTACTGAATTAATAACCACAGGTAAAGCACTACTGGTATCTTTCTGCAATAACTCACCGGTAATTTTTTTTGGAACAGCCATGTAACCAGCAATTATAATTACCGGCAATAATACAGCCCATGCTGTCCATATCTGCAGATGACGCTTACGCAGTGGTTTCATCATGGCTTTTAGATTTAATCCATTTTTCTAATAACAACGGCCATAAGGCAATTACTCCCGGAATAATAATCAACTTAAACCCCCATGTACCGCCATGTGCGCCTTCATCCACTTTTTCTATTCCTTTACTTATAAAAGCAATGGCGAAGATGAATCCGCATACAACGTAAATTGCTGCAACAATAAAAAGAATGAAGACTATTGTTTCCATTTAGTTTGCTAAGTCTAGTACAAAGAGAATAATTATAAAGATAAATGCTTGTCACAGGGTTGACGAATACTGAAACAAAAGGGCCCAACCTTTTCACAGGTTGGGCCCGGCTTTCATCCCATTTATCTTGATTAATCTTATTAATGAACGGCCAAAATACTGTTCCACCCATTAAATCCATCCGGTTCACGGAATGGGTTGTCTACATCCTCCACCC
The DNA here is from genome assembly GCA_050256755.1 of Sphingobacteriales bacterium. Taxonomy (GTDB): domain Bacteria; phylum Bacteroidota; class Bacteroidia; order Chitinophagales; family Chitinophagaceae; genus AWTP1-9. Next base: position 1,838 of record JBLMVP010000294.1, read on the forward strand.
ACATTTTGTCATCAATAAAAAATTTGTACTTATACTTTCCTTCGGGCAACAGCGGAATTTCTATCTTCCATATTCCGTCTTTGCCCGGTTCCATCAACAATACATCCTGCGCCCAGTGATTAAAAGAACCGGCTAAAGAAATCTGGTTAGCACAATTGTTCTGGATAAAAAACTCAATTGTTTTTTTACGTGGATGAATGTACGGAGAATCGTGATGCTTCATAATAACCTCCTTTTTTAATGTTTTCCATAAAGCTTTTTTGGGCTGGATATAACCAAAACCCTGACGTTCCACAGGTATGCCGGATAAACGTTTGGCAGTGCTGAAAAGAACCTGCCGTATTTGCTGTGGGGTAAGAGAAGATTCTGCTTCCAGTAACTGTGCTATAACAGCACAAACAATGGGGGCGGCAAAAGAGGTCCCATCCACATGCATATAATTGGCCGAAAAGAACTTGGTAGCCTGAATGCGGCTAATAATTTGCTGTCTTAGAAAAGTTACATCATTTGTTGGAGAATTATCCAAACTTATTCCTGATTTTTTCAACAAAACAGGATTATTTTTTTGTAAGCCTTCGTCGTTCATCTTGTGAAGCTCCTGTAAAGCTTCTGCCATCTCCTTTTCTGCTGTGCCTGGCAGAATAGGAGCAGCCAGCCAAATCGCATTGGCCACCATTTCAGGCTTTGAAATGCCATCAGAAGTTACCCCATAAGAAGAATGATAGGCAAAATGGTTTTCCGGTGCCAGTTCATTGTTATCATCTATACCCCCGATAGAAATAACGTTGGGAGAATTAGCTGGCGGTTTTATAGAAGCATTTACATCATTACCCACTGCGGCTACAATAATAATTCCTTCTTTGATTAACTGCTCTGCCAATTCATCAATAACTGAGTTTTTGTAAGAGATGGCTTCATCATCTCCTAAACTCATATTGACTATTTTGATGTCATATCTTTTATAATTATTCAGTATCCACTGCAGAGCTTTTGCTATATTTTCAGTAGTGATTCGCCCTTCATCATTTTGCACTTTTAACAAAACCAATTCTGCATCTGGTGCAATGCCTTTATATAAACCCTTACTGCTGTAACCATCTCCGGCACAAACTACCGTTGTCATTGTTCCATGCCAGGCTGATGGATGTGCCTGCTCAAAAAATGTTTTGTCGTGTTTTGGATTGGTGATATCAATAACTTCTTTTATGCGGTCTTTAGATTTGATTAAATCATCATGCAAATAAAATCCGCTGTCAATAAAACAAATAGTTACTCCTTTACCTGTATAACGTGGGTCGGCATTTAAACGCAATGCTGTGGGGAGTATAAAAAAATCATCCGGGCTTTTAATTGAAAAATGCGGGCCAATCTCCGGCAATATTCTTTGCTGCATTACCAGTTCAGTATGATAATAATCCACACAGCGGCTGCAGATGCCGTCATTCTCTGTCCACTCCGGGTTATGCTCTTTAATCTTTTGCAGTACCACCCTTTCATTTTCCACATGAAAACGATAGAGCAATTTATTAACAGTATCCCCACAAAGCGGACAAATGATTTGTTTATTTTCAGTCATACTATTTTACTATTTCCTTAATTAATACAGCATGACCATCGGGGTCTCTTACTATAAATGATTTAGAGTAGGTTCCATTAATATTTTGATGTACCATTTCTTTTGAAACAAACTGATAGCCGGCAGATTTTAGTTTATTGTACAATGATTCAGCATCGTCTGTAAATAAAGTGGTTTGCCAACTCCACAAATCATCGCTTCTTGTATCAGCAGGATATATTTTACCAGGACCCGGATTTAAATATTGCAGAAATTCAATACCAGGACCAGCAGCTGCACGATTGCCGGTAATATGCAGTGATGCTCCTTCAATATTATTTAAGTGTTCCTGTTCAATACCTTTATTCCAACTATCGCCTTTTCTTTCTATTCCTAACAATTTATTATAAAAATGCTGGCTATTTTCCGTATTGCTTATTCCAATAGCTGTATGGTCAATACCGAGGAAAATTCTGCCGTTTGTATTTTGCCATTTTGGTTGTCCTTTCCCTTTAGGAAAATAAATCAGCTCAAGATTATGATTGTCTGCATCATGAAAATAAAATGCTTTGATACCCTCTGCACCGGGAATAGATTTAGGTAAGGTTTGCGGTGAAGTGGAAACATGTTCCACATTAAATTTTCTTAACTGACGATATGCCTTATCCATATCACTTACCACAATAGCAATATGCTGAAAAGACAAATCATTGCTGTGCTGATCTTCAGGAATAGTTCTTCCGCCCGTAGTTAAATAATCAGTGAGTTCAATAAATTCATCCCCCAATTGCATACGCACTACACGAATATGCAAGCCAAAAACATTTTCCAATTTTTCAAAAGCCTCTCCCTGGTATTCGTTATCACTTACTTTCTTAAACCCCAGCACATTGCTGTAAAAATTTACTGATCTGTCCATTTCTTTCACAGTAATACCAATGGCATCCACTTTTGTTATTTGTGAAAAAACGATTGTGTGAATCAAACTCACTAACAGCGTGAGAACAATAAATTTAATTAGTTGTTTCATATTTCTTGTTCATTTTCACTTGTGCCTTATTTTTTGTCCATTTTTTATTTCACATTTCTTATTCTACAATATCCCCACTCTCTTTTGCCATTTTTTTAACTGAAGTTTTTCTTTAATAATTTTAAAACGAAGAAAAAATTCTGCTGCACTTATCATTCCTGCAATAGGAATAGAAGTATAGAGCCAAAAATTTGTCCATATATTAGCTGGCAATGCAGATGCAAATGATCTGGCAGGGTTCATTCCAAATCCACTTATTGGCCCGGCAAATATTACCCAACTGCACACAAAACATCCGGCAAAAATTCTTGTGTATTTTTTTAATTTATCATTATTAGATGTAAACAATACCATGCTCATGGTAATAAAGGCAATAACAAACTCAGTTATCAATGCCCACCACATTCCGGGTTTTCCGGGAACAGTCACTACTGAATTAACCGGTGGATCTGTCAAAATATTTCCCATTAATAATTGCATAAGAGAAACTGCAGCTGTTCCTCCAATTATTTGAAAGATGACATAGAACAGCGCATCGTAGCGGCACATTTTATCCAACCTCAAAAAAGTTAAAGTGACTGCAGGATTAATTTGAGAACCGCTTGGTGCTGTAAATGGAGAGTAAAAAATAAATAGCGCTGTTGAAC
>JBLMVP010000295.1:0-15927 GCA_050256755.1 Sphingobacteriales bacterium
GTTGCACCAGCATAGGAGCAATACCGGTATCTTATGCATCTAAATTTTCATCAATTTCAATAATGTACGAAAAATCTTCAAACACCAGTTTCTCCATTTCAAGGTATTGCTGCAAATGATCTGCACACTGTTTAATAGTTATAAAAGTTTGGCGGGATTGTTCAAGGCTCGTGCGTATAAGTTGTGCAAATTTGCTGAGGTAGCGGCTGGCATTTTGTTTTTGATCTTCCAGTATCATTTCCTTAATGCTGTTAAGCGAATTGAAAATGAAATGTGGGTTCATTTGTGCATGGAGCCCTTTAATTTCGAGTTCAGCCATCTGTTGTTTTACTGCAGCCTCATTCCGGATATTCTTTATTCTCCGGGTAACAATAAAAGCTATTAAAGAAGCAAGCAACAAAATTGCTAAACTGCTAAACCACCATGTTTGCCACCATGGCGGAAGAATGGAAAGGGTAAGTGTTTTAATATTGTTACTCCATTTACCATCGCTGTTAGCAGAGCGAAGTTCAAATACATAATTTCCAGGGGGCAGGCTGGTAAAGCTGGCAATATTGTTTGTGCTGGCAGTACTCCAGTTATCGTTAAGACCTTTAAGATGATAACTAAACATGTTGTTTGCTTCGTTTGAAAAATTATTGACAGTAAACTGAATAGAAAGAAAATTTTGTTTATGGTTAAAAGTTAATGCAGATAATAGATTCGGGTTCTTTTGCAAGGGCCATAGTTTATCATTTACTTTTATAGCAGTAATAATTGGTGAAGGACTGTAATCATTTTGTTTTAAAGCATCAGGACGAAAATTTGTTATGCCTCCCACACCACCAAAGTAAATGGAGCCATCTGAATCTTTCAATGTACAGGCTGTGTTGTATTCCAAAAAAGACAGACCATTGCCGGTGTTATATTTTTGCAGCAGTTCAAATTTGTTGTTGAATTTATACAATCCCAAATTGCTGCTTACCCAGTAAAATCCATTGTTATCTTTTTGAACAGCATAACAAACATTAGATTCGCCATTGGCATTTAACAGCGCATGTTTTATTACTGTATTTTGCTGCCTGTTATATATTACGAGTCCATTGTCTGTTCCAATCCAGAACAATGGTCCATCTGCCAGCATATGTCTTACAAACAATGAAATTTTTTTTACAGGTTCTATTACTTCAAAGTCACCGGATATATAGTTGTATCGTACAAGGCCGGAACCTTCAGTACAAAGCCATAAATTATTTTTATCATCTTCATAAACATAACGGGCTGTGTAAACATATAGTCCGCCGACGAAAGTGGTTAGTTTAACAATATCAGGTAAGTGATGCCACGTATTATCTTTTAAAGAGAAAAAACGTAAGCCATTTTCTGAAGCGATTAATAAACTGTCCGCTTTTTTCAGTTTTATAACGGCAAACATTTTATTCAGTTCGGGTAATTGTTTCTCCGGGAAATATTGTATTCCTTTTGTTTTTCGGTTAACATGCATTAAGCCACCGCAACTGGCAGCCCAAATATTACCTGTTTTATCTTCTGTCATATCATAAATGACATTGTTGGCATTGCCATAAACTTCTGAAGCAGGATAACGTATAAATTCATTGGTGCTTCGGTTCCACTCCATAATTCCTTTGTTAAGTGTACCTATAAAAGCCGCACCGTCGTTTGCTTTATACATTCTTACAACCATTTTATCGGCTAACGTACCATTAAAAGAGGAGTGCTCATCTATATTACGAAACTGGAAACGCAGAGGGTCGTACTTGGTGATGCCATCAAAAAAGCCGCACCATATATTGCCCTGCTTATTGGTAAAGATGGAAAGCGCATAGTTAGAGCAGGGAGAAGTAGGGTCATATTGTTTGTTTACGGCACGGGTAACAATATTATTCTTTGCATCGTACCGGTAAAGTCCGCTTCCTCTTGAACCAATCCAGAGATTGTTATACTGGTCTGTTGTAAAACCACCAATGCCACCTAAAAACAATTTGGAAGCAGTGATGTTTTCTTTTTTAGCTACCGGGTCATTAATATAAAAACAACCTTCTGTCATAGTACCTATCCACAATGCATTATTATACGAATACAATTCTCTTATTTGTGGGAAAGGATAATCTTTATGAAAGGATGCTGCCCCGTAACCTGTACCGGCTGGTACCATTTCATACATTTTATATAATAAGGAAACATAAGTTTTTCCTTCATGCAATACAATGCTGGTAACATTGCCCCTGTCTTCTTCATTATTAAAGAAGGTGGAGAGTTTGCCCAGTTTTGTATTTAAACAAATTAAACCATTATTGTAGGTGATTATCCAGTATTCATCTTCTTTAAAAGAAATTATTTTTTTAATGGGTAGATTATCCAGCCTGGAAGCCAATGGAAACAATTCAAAAATCTTCATTAGTGAATCACCTTCGGGATTATAAATACAGGCCCCCTGTACCGTGCCCACCCATAATAAATTTTTACTGCTATCAAAAAAAAGTGAAGTAATAATATTGGAGGGAAGTTTTTTCCCGATTTCATTTTGCTGTGAATAAATTTTAAACTGCCTCCCATCGTAACGATTCAAGCCATCTTGTGTACCAAACCACATAAAACCATCGCCATCCTGTGCAATGGTATAGCAACTGTTTTGAGAGAGCCCTTTTTCGGAAGTGTAATTCTCGAATAACAATTGCTGACCAAACAGTATAGAAGAAACGAACAATGGTATTAGTGTATAAAGACAACGCATACTTTCCGGTGATTATATTTCTTGAATTTTAATCATCAGCCTAAGCGGCTGCGGGAACGGAAGTAAAATGGGTTTACCTAAAATTACTTTATTGAAACCAAAGAAAAGCAGTTTAAAATTATTTTTAATAATCCTCCCCGATTAACTAATGGCAGCCGCCGTTATTATTTTCAGTTCTGCCATTAAACAAACCGTCAGTCAAAAGAAAGATATTTCCCCCTTACCGGAAAAAAAACACATCCCGCCTTTACTAAGATGGAGGTTTGTGACATACCAAATGCCTGCTAACTTTAAAAAAGGAAAAGATTTCTGTTTTAATTATCCTTTTAAAATCACCGGCAGGATAAACAATGATTGTTTTAATTATTGGGCTGTTGTATGAGAAAAATTCCAGTAATAAAATTGAGTTTATTAGTGTGTTTTTTAACCAGTAAATTTTTATATATCATTTTTAAACTAAAATCGAAGGAGGATAAAATGAAAATGTTACGTAATGCATCAATAAGTTGCGGAAACAAAGTATTTACTGCCCCATTATTTTGTTCAATCACTTTAATAGCAGCATTGATTTTTACAGGTTGTCAAAAAAATGCTTTAAATGTACCGGGCGATGAACTCAGCAGTACAGAAAACACGAAACTTAGGGCTGAGGCGTTTATTACAAATAACGATCAGAATCTTTCTTTTCAAACAAAATGGGAATTGCAACAAGCCCGTGCTGCCACCGCCAAATATCAAAAAATTAATAATGCTATTGCGGATGGTTATACTGATATAGCTGTGGACGTGGAAAACATGGGGCATCATTATATGAAAGTTTCCCTAGTGGATGCAACATTCGACATCAGGCAGCCTGAAATTCTTGTTTATAACAAAGATGAAAATGGACAGCAGCAACTGATGGCTGTGGAATATGCCATACCTCTTTCCAACCCTAAGCCGGAAGGTTTTAGTGGTGCTGATGATGTGTGGGATGGTAACACGGGTTTTGGTTTGTGGCTTTTACATGCATGGGTTTGGTATGAAAATCCTGATGGTGTTTTTAAGCCTTTTAACCCGCTGGTGCATTTGCATTAAAAATGTGTCATCGTAAAAAGATCGATGATATGATTACGGTTAACCAGGACGACACATTGTTTATTTATTAATCAAAAAATAATATCATGAAATCTGGATTTCTTTTTTTTACCATTGCAGTCTTTCTCATTTCGTGTAAAGCAAACAAGGAAACAAAACAGGCTAACGAAGCTGAAACGAATGCCCCGGCCAATGATGTTAAGCAAACTGCTTATTACATTGATGTGCACAACCTGGGGCCGGGAAAAGTAACATTTGCTGATGTAGCGAAGGCCCATCAAAAAGATTTGGCAACACAGGATAAATATGGAGTTAGTTTTATTAAGTATTGGGTAGATGAAGAAAAGGGGAAGGTGTATTGCCTTTCAAAAGCCGCAGATGAAGTGTCAATAAAAAATACACACAAAGAAGCACACGGTTTAGTGCCTGATTTAGTATATAAAGTAACCGATGGGCCAGAGGCCGCTACGATCGGAAATAAGCAATTGTACCTGGATGTACACCAGTTTGGACCTGGTGCTGTTACAGCTAAAGATGTAGCAGGTGCACACGAAAAAGATCTGGCTGTAGAAAAAAGTCACGATGTAAATTTTATTAATTATTGGGTGGATGAAAAAGATGGAATTGTTATGTGCCTGTCCGAAGCGCCTGATTCAAATGCAGTGAAGGATACACATAGCCAGGCGCATGGTCTGCTACCTGCTTATGTGTTAAAGGTTAAGCAGGGGCAATAGTGAATTGAATTAAAAATATTAAGCTGTTATTGTGTACTTTGATAAAGTGTAAAAATTTTGTTATTGGTACAATGTACAGAATACCATCAATCCTTATTATTAAAAAAAATGCCAGCGCAGGCTTTACCAGGATAATAAAAGCGGAAGAAAATCTCTTCCGCTTTTTTATAAAAAAAATGATTCTACTATCTGTTCATTCAATCATCCCATATTATGAAACACTTTCTGAACATCTTCATCCTGTTCCAAACGTTCAATTAATTTACTTACATCCTCTGCCTGTGCATCATTCACGGGAACGGTTGTAGTAGGTATCCATTCTAATTCTGCGCTGATGGGAGTAATGCCCTTTTCTTCCAACGCTTTTTGCATATTTCCAAAATCAGCAAAAGCACAACGCACTACCAATATATCTTCTCCATTTTCACTTGTACTTTCACCCAGCTCTTCCAAACCAAAATCAATCAATTCTAATTCCAAATCTTCAGGAATTAATCCTTCAGGTTTTAATTTAAATACTCCCATTTTTTTAAACTGGAAGCTCACACTGCCGCTGTTGCCCAATACACCACCTCCTTTATTAAAATGACTTTTTACATTGGCTACTGTTCTTACATGATTATCAGTAGCTGTTTCTACCAGTATCGCCACACCATGCGGCCCGTAACCTTCATATAAAATCTCATCATAATTTACCAATTCCTTTCCCTGTGCTCTTTTAATAGCTGCTTCCACGCGGTCTTTGGGCATGCCCACACTTCTTGCATTTTGAAAGCAGCGTCGTAACGCAGCGTTGGTGCCGGGGTCGGGGCCTCCGGCTTTTACAGCAATAATTATTTCTTTGCCTATACGGGTAAACTGTTTGGCCATTCTGTCCCAGCGGGCAAACATGGTTGATTTACGAACTTCAAAAATCCTTCCCATAAAAATTAATTATAGAGGCGCAAAATTAGGGATATGGTTACAAACAAAAAATCAGTATACTCTTTATCGGCAAGGCTTTTTTATCCTTTACTATGCGTTTTAGGAATAACTGTCTTTGGTTTTGTTACAGTAGGGTCTGGTTTGCTGTTGTTTAGAGGAGCTTTGGGTTTATTCTGTTCTAACAGGCCCATTTTAATGGCAATTTTCAGAAACGATGAACAGGATATAAGTAAATCTTTGCTAATGGCTTCTCCAAATTTTCTCCCGTTTTCCTGGCTAGTCAATTCTACACCTTCTTCCTGCATCGCTTTCAATAATAATTCTGTATTACTGTAAAAAGAAGTAATAATTTTTTTTTGGGCATCATCCGCACTGGTAATAGTTGCTGTATCTACTTTACTAAGAGTATTACAAATTGTATCAAGTAATTGCTTGCGAAAACTGATTTTAACTGTATCGGTTTGTGCAAATACAGCTGAAGAAAATAGGAAAACTGATAATAATAAGGTTAAGACTTTTATCATTTGTTTAAATTGTTTAACGTGAAAGAAAAAACCGTACCGCTAAAGGCGGTACGGTTATATAATAAGAAATACATTAATTAAAATCTGATGCTTTCGGTAATATCTCTCCGGGTGCGCCAAGCTTACTTCTTTTGCGGCTAAAACCAAAATACACCATCAGGCCAATCACCATCCATATTAAAGCAATGCCCAAAGTTTTTGGGTCAATGGAGGCTATCATACCGCCACATATAACAACACCCATAATAGAGACAAAACCTACTGCAGGAGCTCTGAAAGGTCTTTTTAAATCCGGGTTTGATCTTCTCATCAGCCATACGCCAGCACTTACTAATACAAAGGCCAGTAAGGTTCCAAACGAAGTAAGATCGCCGGCAACATTGCCTGGAACAAATGCGGCAAAGGCGCCAACGAAAACAAACAGAATGATGTTGGCTTTATATGGAGTGCGGAATTTTGGATGTACATCCGAGAATGCTTTTGGTAACAATCCATCATTAGCCATGCTGTAAAACACACGACTTTGACCCATCAGCATCACTAATATTACCGATGAAAAACCTGCAAGGATTGCAACAGTAACAGCTGTACCTAACCAGCCGTAACCATGCATATAAGTTTGAATAGCATAAGCTACTGAAGCTTCACGACCTGCTTTCTGGAAATCAGTATAAGGAGCCACCCCAGTTAATACATGGGAGAATAAAATATAGAGAATAGTACAAACAACCAATGAACCTAAAATACCAATGGGCATGTCTCTTTTTGGATTTTTTGCTTCCTGAGCCGCAGTGGATACTGCATCAAAACCAATGAAAGCAAAAAATACGATAGAAGCTCCGCGCAAAACACCAAACCATCCATGATTAAAGGTTGGTGCATATGAATATTCAGAACCATCGGGTAATATTGCGGGTGGCGCATCAGCAGGAATGAAATAAGGTATGTGATTGGCGGGGTTGATGTATCTCCATCCAATGGCAATAAATATTAATACAATAGCTACTTTAATAAATACGATGATGGCATTTACAAAGGCTGATTCCTGTGTTCCCTTAATTAATAACAGCGTTAGAATTAACAGAATAAATAAAGCGGGAATATTTATCATACCAGTGTGTAAAACACCAGCAGCATCTTTAGCTGCTTCAAAGGGTGAGTGACACCATTCATAAGGAATAGCTCCGTTAAAAAGGTTATTAAGATATTCACTCCAGGCGATGGATACTGTTGCGGCACCCAAAGCATATTCCAGTATTAATGCCCATCCAATTATCCAGGCAATTAATTCGCCCATCGTTGTATAGGCATAAGTATAAGCACTACCGGCAATGGGAATCATAGAGGCAAACTCTGCATAACACAGACCTGCAAATGCACAACCTACAGCAGCAATGATAAAAGAAACAGTTACAGCGGGACCTGCATGCCCACCGGCAGCAGCGGCAGTTCTTACGAATAAACCGGCGCCTATAATTGCACCAATTCCAAGTGCAACCAGGTTAGTAACACCCAGTGTACGTTTCAATCCTTTTTCAGAATCAGCTGCCTGGGCCAGCAAATGCTCAAGCGATTTTTTTCGGAATAAACTCATAAAAGCAAGTTGATTGTAGTTAGTCGATTAAATAAATGAGTTGGAAAAATAGTGATTTTGAGCAAAACAGCAGCAAAAGTTTTATTAACCCTGATTTTTTCTGAGAATTTTAACCTTTAATACTGATGAGCAGTCCATTCTAAAATCTTTATATTGCAAACTTAATTACTGCCATATGAAGAAAGGGAATAGGTTAACGGTCTATATAATTACAGCAATGCTTTTGGGTATAGTCACAGGGTATATCATTAATAAGAATGCTTCTCCTGAATTTATCTCCAAATTTTCAACCAATATTAAATTACTTACCACCATCTTCCTGCGATTGGTACAAATGATAATTGCACCTTTGGTATTCTGCACATTGGTAGTGGGCATAGCTAAGCTGGGAGATTTAAAAACTGTGGGTAGAGTAGGAGGCAAAGCATTATTGTGGTTTATTTCAGCTTCCTTAGTTTCACTTTTAATAGGTATGATGGTTGTGAATCTTTCACACCCCGGCACCGCAATTGATTTAAGCAATGCTGATAGTTCCGGTGCTAAAGATTTATTAGGAAAAACACAGGAATTTTCACTGGCCAAATTTGTGGAACATGTTTTCCCAAAAAGCATTTTTGAAGCCATGTCTTCTAATGAAATCTTACAGATTGTCATCTTCAGTATTTTCTTTGGAGTGGCTGCTACTTCCTTAGGCGATTATTCAAAGCCAATAGTAAAAGCATTGGATTCAGCTTCGCATATTATTTTAAAAATGGTAGGCTATGTAATGAATTTTGCCCCTTTAGGTGTGTTTGGTGCTATTGCCGCAGTAATTGCTACCAAAGGGTTACAGGTTTTTAATTTTTATGGACAATATCTTTTGTACTTTATGATAGGTATAGCATTGCTTTGGGCTGCATTGTTATTGGTTGGTTTTTTAATTTTACGAAACCGGATACCAACTTTGTTACGAAGAATTGCACAGCCTTTATTAATTGCATTCAGCACCACCAGCAGCGAAGCTGTTTTTCCAAAGTTAACAGAAGAAATGGAACGATTTGGCTGCAAGGATAAAATAGTTTCGTTTGTATTACCATTAGGTTATTCATTTAACCTTGATGGCAGTATGATGTATATGACTTTTGCGAGCTTGGCCATTGCACAGGCTTACGGTATTCATATGGATTTGGGTACACAATTAACGATGCTGATTGTGCTGATGCTTACCAGTAAAGGAATTGCCGGTGTGCCAAGAGCATCACTGGTAATAGTAACAGCAACCTGTGCTATGTTTAAAATTCCGCCGGAAGGAATTGCTTTAATATTGCCTATTGACCATTTTTGCGATATGTTCAGAAGTATGACCAATGTACTGGGAAATGCATTGGCCACAAGTGTAGTAAGTAAATGGGAAGGTGAACTGGCACATGAACATCATCATCTTCATAATCTCGAACAACACCATTAACCATAATTAAAAAATGATTTTATTGGAAGCATTTCACTGGAGCCAGTTATTACAACCACAGTTTTATATTGAAAACGGTGGATTATGGTTGCTGTTGATTGTTGTATTTGCAGAAACAGGTTTGTTTATCGGTTTCTTTTTCCCGGGTGACAGTTTATTATTTGTTGCGGGCATATTTGCGCATAAAATGGAAAATGGTGAACCCGGGTTAACTCACCAGTTTTTAAAGTTAATCGGAATGGGGAGTATACAAAATGAATGGCTTGATTTATTTGCATTAGTTGGTTTAATTTCTGTAGCGGGTATTCTTGGCAATACAGTGGGGTATATGTTTGGAAAAAAAATAGGACCAGCCATGTTTCACTGGCCCGATAAATATTTATTCAGGAAAAAATATTTATACCAGGCACATGATTTTTATGAAAAGCATGGCGTAGTGGCTGTGGTGGTTGCCCGTTTCTTACCAATGATACGCACATTTGCGCCAATTGTTGCCGGTATTGTAGAAATGGACAAAAAGAAATTCGGCTTTTATAATATTGTTGGCTGTATTGCGTGGGTGTTTACTATGATTTTTGCCGGTTACTTTTTACAGAAATGGATACTGGCAGAATTTCAGTTTGATTTAAAACAGCACCTGGAAATAATTGTACTGGGTATTGTGCTGATAACTACTGCACCGGTGTTAATTAAATTATTTTCTCCCCGAAAAAAGAAACCGGAAGATACTTCTGCTAAAAAATCGTAAGTGCATGAATAAGCAAAATCAATCTGTTTTTAATCTAGCTGTTATTGTTGCTGCTTTAGGTTATTTTGTTGATATATATGATTTGTTATTGTTTACCATTGTTAAGAAGCCAAGTATGCTGGGTGTAGGTGCTACTGATTTAACAATGTTAGCAGATAGTACTAAAGTGATAAACTGGCAAATGGTAGGTTTATTAATTGGTGGAATCATCTGGGGAGTATTGGGTGATAAAAAAGGAAGGCTGAGTGTATTATTTGGCTCTATCATTTTATATTCCGTTGCTAATTTTATAACAGGCTATATACATACAGTTGATCAATACGCTGCCTGTCGTTTTGTTGCCGGGCTTGGTTTGGCCGGTGAGTTAGGTGCAGGTATAACCTTGGTTAGTGAGTTGATGCCAAAAAATAAAAGAGGTATTGGTACATCAATGGTGGCAGGTATTGGGCTTAGTGGTGCGGTAGTAGCTTATTTTACTTATCAGTTTACAATGGACTGGCGTCTATGTTATAAAATTGGCGGTGTGCTTGGCATATGTTTATTGTTTCTGCGTATTAGTGTAGCAGAATCAGGAATGTTTAAACAGGTGAAAGAACAAAAAGTATCGAGAGGAAATTTTTTAATGTTTTTCACCGATGCCAAACGGTTTAAAAAATATGTATTGGCTATTTTAATTGGGTTGCCCACCTGGTTTGTAATTGGTATCCTTGTTAATCAAAGCGACCGTTTTGCAAAAGCGATGTTTGGCAGTACTGATTTAGATTCAGGCCGTTCCATCATGTTTGCTTACGCCGCTATTTCATTAGGTGATATTGCTGTTGGTTTTGTTTGCCAGTATTTCAAAAGCCGCAAAAAAGGGTTATTGCTTTATTACATTCTTTGTATCGTCTCCTTAATTCTTTTTTTCAGCAGCTATAATAACAGTAATACATCCATGTATGTTATTTGTGCGTTGCTGGGATTCAGTACCGGTTTCTGGGCCATATTTATAACGATGGGAGCAGAACAGTTTGGCACCAATTTAAGAGCCACAGCTGCTACTACTATACCCAATATGGTGCGTGGTGCTTTGCCGCTGATTAATATGATGTTTTTAGATTTATTTCAGAAAGGCTGGGGCTGGACAATTATTAAAAGTGGTATTATAACTGGCATCATCGTTATTGCTATTACATTAGTCGCTTTTTATTTTACAGAAGAAACTTATCATAAAGATTTAAATTATATTGAAGGGGAGGATATTCTTCCATAAATCTTAATTAGTAATTATTAATTAATAATTATTAATTCCAACGCATGAAAATTTTAATTATTCGGTTTAGTTCTATTGGTGATATTGTTTTAACAACACCGGTTATCCGCTGTCTTAAAAAACAGGTGCCGGATGCAGAAATTCATTTTGCTGTAAAAAAATCTTTTTTAACTGTTGTTCAATCCAACCCGTACATAGATAAGATTCATGTACTGGAGAATGATTTACATACCTTAATAACAGAATTAAAAAAAGAGCATTTTGATTACATCGTTGACCTCCACAAAAATGCCCGTACATTAAGAATTAAATATGCGCTGAGTGATGCGGCTGATTTTTCTTTTAATAAAATCAATATAGAAAAATGGTTGCTCACTGCATTAAAAATAAATATACTTCCAAAAAAACATATTGTTGACAGGGAATTTGATGCCGTTAAACATTTTGAAGTAGTGAATGACGGAATGGGATTAGATTATTTTATTCCTGAAAATGATACAATAAAGGAAACGGATATTCCAACTTCACACATGCACGGATATATAGGTGTGGTAATTGGTGCTGCACATGCAACCAAAAAATTACCCGTTGAAAAATTAAAAGAACTTTGCACTAAAATCGAACATCCGATTATTTTATTGGGAGGAAAAGAAGATTATGAAGACGGTCAGGCAATCGCTTCGGTTGATCCGGTAAAAGTGTATAATGCCTGTGGTAAATTTAATTTAAACGAAAGTGCTGATCTAGTTCGTAAAGCAAAAATTATCATTTCACATGATACCGGCCTGATGCATATTGCAGCCGCTTTTAAAAAGCCCATCATTTCTGTTTGGGGAAATACAATACCTGAGTTTGGTATGACACCTTATTATGATAATACGGAAATTCCAAATTCCAAATTCCAAATTCCAAATCTTAGTTGCAGACCCTGCTCTAAGATTGGTTATGATAAATGCCCGAAAAAACATTTTAAATGTATGATGCAGCAGGATATTGATGGTATGGTAGCGAAAGTAGAAGAATGGCTGAAGAAATAAATTAATTTTTCCTGAACCTGCTGCCGCATCCTTCAATACAAATATACCACACTTCAAAAACGCCATCTTTGACAGTATAACGCAAAGTAGCGGGTCCGTTAAAGAAAGGAGGATTAATTGTAAACGTACTGTCAGTGAGGTTGTTGATTTTTCCACTCTTTCCCCAAAAAGACTGCTCGTTATTTGTGGTGTAAGAAAGGTCTTTGTTCAATGTTACAATCAAACCATTACCAGGTTCCCATTCGCCACCGGCACCGGGGCTCATAAAATATTGGTACTCTTTCCAGGCTCCGGGTAAAGTATTGTCAAATTCTTTTGTGGAGTTTTTCTTACATCCAATTATTAAAAGAAGAACGGTTGCAACGGCCGAAATAATGATATTTTTCATATGTAACCAATTTACTATCCTGACCACAACTTAAATTAAACCGTTGCATTTGTATAATTAAAAAACGGATGAAGCTTTCACCCGTTTTTTATTAATTATTTTTTGAAGTTTTATAAACTCAATGTGCTTAACACATTATTCATATTTCTCACAGCATCTGCACTTTTATTAAAAGCAGCCTGTTCTTCATCATTCAGTTTATAATCAATAATTTTTTCCCAGCCGTTTCTTCCAATTATTACAGGTACACCAAGGCAAATATCCTTTTGTCCGTACTCGCCATCCAAAGCAACACAACAGGGAACCACCCGTTTTTCATCTCTTAAAATACTTTCTACCAAGAATCCTCCCGTGGCACCGGGTGCATACCAGGCAGAAGTTCCCAATAAACCTGTAAGTGTTGCACCACCTACCATTGTATCAGCAGCAACTTTCTTTAAAGTATCAGCATCAGCAAAATTGCTTACGGGCATTCCCATATAGGTAGCCAATCTTGTTAATGGTATCATTGTGGTGTCACCATGTCCGCCAATTACACTTGCCTGCAAATCATTAGGAGAACATTTTAATGCCTGACTTAAATAATAACGAAACCTCGCACTATCCAATGCGCCACCCATTCCAATTACACGGTTTTTTGGTAAGCCGGTTGATTTTAATGCCAAATAAGTCATCGTATCCATCGGGTTACTAATAATAATAAATACGGCGTTTGGGGAATGCTTTAAAATATTTTCAGAAACACCTTTTACAATACCTGCATTGATGCCAATCAATTCTTCACGGGTCATGCCGGGCTTACGCGGTAAACCTGAAGTAATAACTACTACATCTGTACCCGCTGTTTTTGAATAATCGCCAGTACTGCCTGTAATTTTTGTATCGAAACCTTCAATTTGAGCCGTTTGCATTAGGTCCATTGCTTTGCCCTCAGCCACACCTTCTTTAATATCAAGAATAACTAATTCATCGCATAATTGTTTACGGGCAATATTATCGGCACAGGTAGCTCCCACAGCCCCGGCACCTACAACAGTTACTTTCATTTAAATAAATATTTATGAGTAAGAAAATTATTAGCGGAGCAAAGGTAGGGGGAGGATTGTAAATAATAAATGAGAAATTAGAAATAAGGAATGAGAAAGTTGGATGCCTGATAAAAACAGGTAACAAGCAGCCAGCATCCATCAACTACTTCAACGATTCCAGTAATTCTTTAATAGTAGTACCTCCTTCCCATCCCTTAACTAATTCACCTTTTTTGTTATAAGTAGCTATAAAAGGCAGGTAATGAGTTTGAAAATAATTGGCAAAAAAGTACAGGGCATCTTTACCCATTTTAATGGATCGATATTTTTTAATCTGCTGTTCATCATAAAACTCTTTTATTTTACTTAGCGGTAATGGTGATATCATTACAATCTGTGTCTTCTTAAACTCATTGATGCTTTCAATAAGTGATTCAGTTAGTTTTTTGCAATGCTCACATTCAGGACTAAAAAAAATAATTATCGCAGGCTGGTTTTTCTTAAGGTCATTTTTATAAAATATGGAACTGTCTGTGAGCATCATCTTAAAGAACGGAAGCTTTTTATCCTGCAGGTAAGGAGCCTGGATTGAATCTTTAGATTGAGACCTTGCAAAACTTGCTGTAAGGATAAAAACAATAAATAATAACCTTTTCATTAAAATAATTTCTGCAAATCTAGCCGGATAAATAAAAATCTATTGTTAAAGGAGGATAATATTATGGGAAGCTTATTATTTTACGGGAAACCCATTCTGCCTTATCTTTGCGGCCTCTAAAAAAACTGATATGGCAAATACATCAGACATCAGCCGTGGTATGATTCTTAAATTAGACGGCAGTTTATATACCGTAGTGGAATTTGGCGAAAACAAAACAGCACGTGCTGCTGCCAAAGTTTGGGCAAAACTGAAAGGGGTTGATAATAACCGCTCTATCGAAAAAACATGGAACTCCGGCGATAATATTTATCCGGTAAGGGTGGAAAGAAAGAATTACCAGTATCTGTATAAAGACGATACCGGGTATAATTTCATGGATACAGAAACATTTGAGCAGATGGCTGTAAATGAAAACATGGTGGATGCCCCCCAGTTTTTAAAAGACGGACAGGAAGTATCTATGCTGATAAATACAGAAACCGAATTACCAATGAGTGTGGAATTACCCGATAAAATTGTTTTGCAGGTAACTTACAGCGAGCCGGGTGTAAAAGGCGATACAGCTACCCGTACATTAAAAGCTGCTACCGTAGAAACAGGCGCCACGGTAATGGTTCCTTTATTTGTAAACGAAGGGGAATTGATACGTGTAAATACAAAGAATGGTGAATATGTAGAAAGGGTAAAATAAACCTTGATTTAATGGATTATATAATTTTTATTAGCCGCTTCATTTTGGAGCGGTTTTTTATTTATATATCCATAATATTGCCGGGTTGATTATTTTTTTTATTTTGTTGATTCTAAAACAGACCTTATGAAAAAAATCTCCTTATCAATCTCCTTGCTGCTATTTTCAATAACTTATTCTCTTGCACAAACTCCCGGTATTCAATGGCAGCAGACATTGGGTACTAAGGATAATGATGGATTCTCAAAAGTAATTAAAACGAATGATGGAGGT
Source organism: Sphingobacteriales bacterium (assembly GCA_050256755.1). GTDB lineage: Bacteria > Bacteroidota > Bacteroidia > Chitinophagales > Chitinophagaceae > AWTP1-9. Next base: position 15,113 of record JBLMVP010000295.1, read on the forward strand.
ATTTTGTTGGTGGGCTATAAAGCTCAGGACAGCACAGGATATTGGGATATGTGGGTTGTTAAGAAAAGTGCAGATGGTGTTACGGAGTGGGAGAAAACATTCGGGTTATCTGGCGATGATTATGGTTCTAATGCTATACAGACAGCGGATGGGGATTTTGTTATTGCTGGTACTAACAGTTCAACCAATTACCCCGGTCACCATGGAGTTGATTCATTATGGTCAAATTATGATGAGTTAAAAAGGGATGTATGGGTAATAAAAATTTCAGGTAATGGTTCAATAATATGGCAAAAATTAATTGGAGGTAAAGATGCTGAAGAAGGGTTTGGTATTTGTGAGGATCTGAATAATAATATTTATGTATCCGGCTGGACTAATTCTGAGGATGGAGATTTTTTAAATAAAAAGAAGGACTCATTGTCTTACGATGATGCATTTATTGCTAAACTTTCATCAAATGGTGATTTATTACAGATTAAATGTTTTGGTGGTAATAGGGACGAGTATTTGTCTTCAATTGTTTTTAAAGATAATGAATTGGTTACAATTGGCAGAACTGGTTCAAACGATTTGGATGTAAGTGGACTTCATCCAGCATTACAGGATACCTTGGGTTATATTAAAGATATTTGGTTTGTAAGGCTGGATGCTAGTCTGGATATTTTAAAGCAAAAATGTTTTGGCGGTAATCAAAATGATTTTGATGGTACAATAAAGGCATTGCAAAACGGCAATTTCCTTTTTTGTGGTTATACTGCTTCAGCTGATGGGGATGTAATTGGGCATAGTCCAATATTATCAGGCCTTGAAAA
>JBLMVP010000296.1:0-21114 GCA_050256755.1 Sphingobacteriales bacterium
TTTCCCTTCTATTTTTTTGAAAAGTAAGCTGAAGTGGCCTTCTGCATCACCAATAGTTCTTGACAGGTGCCATTTACCAATGACAAAATAATAAACCGGGGAAAGGTGCTTAACCTGAAGGAGTTCAAAATAAAGATTACCCATTGTGGCAGTATCGGGATAACCTTTTTTGTAATTTTCCAAAGTGCTTTTCCAGCCATATTTTAATCCCGATTTTCCAATAAATGCCAGTGAATCGTTTTGCCAGTAACCTTTCATAAACTGTTCAATATCCCCATTGTTCCAGGCAAGGGTTTGCTCCTTTAAAATTTGACGAATAGCTTTTTCATCATTTGACTGGGCAATGGCGGTGATGGCAGAAAAAGTCAAAACAAATAATAATAATATTCTTTTCATAGTCTGAATGTAAAAAATTATCAGGCACATGGCAAGTAAAGGAAGAATAAAAATTAAACAAAAGACTATTAAATACAATAAAATGTATTAATTTAATGTTTGCCTATAAATTGGCCGCCCACACCTCTGCGGTTATATCTTCCTAACCACACAATTGAAAAACAAAATTAGTTAAACTGCTAACTTCGTGTGGCGAAAGAAAATGTTATGAGTAAAAAAATATGGGGGTACGCCCTTTTTTTTGGAGTTCTTTTAATTATTTTTTACCTGGCGGCCTTTTGGGGTACTAATTTCTGGAAGCCACAATTGCCGGTGCTTTCAACAGTTCGGCCGTTTAGTTTTGTTAACCAGCAGGGTGATAGTATTACGGAAGAAAGTATAGGCAAAAAAGTGTATGCAGTAGAATATTTCTTTACCACCTGCAAAGGAATTTGCCCGCGGATGAATAAAAACATGAGGCGTATTTATGATGCGTTTAAGAAGTAAGATAATTTTATGATTCTTTCTCATACAGTTGATCCGGAACGGGATTCTGTAGCCAGGTTAAGACGATATGCCGATTCGATGGGTGTGGATAATAAAAAGTGGTGGTTTTTAACGGGAACAAAAAATGATTTATATACAACTGCCCGGCAAAGCTACCTGCTGGATGATCAAAATAACAATAAAGCAAAAATTGAAGAACAGTTTATACATACCCAATTGTTTGCTTTGGTTGATAAAGAAAAAAAAGTGAGGGGGATCTACGATGGGCTAAAGGAAGAAGAGTTGCAACAGCTTATGAAAGACATCCGTAAATTATTAAGCGAATAACTCAAAACCATAACCCGTTAAGCATTAGCTTATGCAAATCAATATCGAAAAAATTCTTCGTGACAAAAATCTTAGTGTTACGGATGGACGAAAGAAAATTCTGACCCTTTTTTTAAATTCTAAAGGAGCATTAAGTCATGCTGATATTGAGAGACGGTCAGGTGAAAATTTTGACCGGGTAACTATTTACAGGACCCTTCAGACTTTTGTAGAAAAAGGAATTGTTCATACTATTCCTACCGACGATAATACTATCATGTATGCCTTATGCAAAGATGGATGTGCAGAACGTCATCATCACGACGACCATATACATTTCATCTGTACCAAATGCGGTAAAACAGAATGTTTAAACGAAGTGCATGTTCCGGATATAAAAATTCCTGCCGGGTATCTTACAAAGGAAACACAGGTAGTTATAAAAGGATTATGTAAGGATTGCAGTTAAAGTGATTTTTTTATAGCTATTGAAAAAAAAGGCCCCTCTCCAGGGACCTCTTATATAAACCACCTAATTACAGGTTATAATTTTTGAAGCCTGCTTAAAACGGTACTGTTATTTCCTTCAATTCTGATCTTTAGGATTTCCTGATCATTTTCAATGGTAAGCATATAGGCTATAGAATCATTGTATCCTAATTCAATTACCCGGTTTGCCAACTGGTGTTTGCCGAATTTTTTGATTAACCCTTCTTTAAGAATTGTTGGTAAATGACTGGCATCAATAAAGCTGGCATAGCCAACAAATTCTGCCTCTTCTTTTAAATAAACCGCGTTTACCCTTTCTCCGTTCAACTCAAACTGAACATAATAATAACTGTCATCACTGCTCCATTCTGCATTCGTTGCATTTATAAAGTCTTTTTGAAATGCCTTTTCAACACGGGTGTCAATTTTTTTATTTGATTTTGCAGATACTGTTACTGCCCCTGATAATAAAAATATTACTGCGCCTACAACAAACTTTTTCATAATAAATAAGGTTTAATGATCAATATTTTTTTTATTGACGTAAAACTATAATGATATGCAGGCATTGGCAAGCATAAGTTCGCTAAATAGTAGAAATGAGGTAATGAAACGATTAAAAGAGTGTATAAACTAAAAAAGGGCCTTGCGGCCCAACCAAAACCAACACTTGTTTTATTGTTATGTTTTTTTTAGCTTATTTAAAATACTGACATTTCCATTGGTATCTGCTTTAATTTTTATTAACTGCCGATCGTTCTGGATAGTAAGTATATAAGCATCAGAATCTGGATTGCCAATTTCTGCTACTGGACCAATAGCAGCATACCCCTCAAATTCTCGGGCAAGTGTAAGGCGGATACTTGATGGGAGATGGTCAGCATCTATTTGCCTTAAAAAGCCAATATACTCAGTGTTTTGAGCATCATATACTGCAATAACGTCTTTACCATCGAGTGTGAAATTCGCATAATAAAAATCAGCATCTTTTGACCATTGAACATTTTCTGCGCCAACAAAATCAACGGCAAATACTGCGTTAACTCTTGGGTCTACCGTTTTACTTTTTTTTGCATTAGCAGTAACAGAGCCCAAAACTAAAAGGGCAAATGTGGTGATTAGAATCTTTTTCATAATTAAGGTTTTAATAATTAATCGTAATTTTTTGATGATGTAAAAGTATAATCAAGCCTGCCTGCAAAAAGTCAGAAAGTGACAAAGTGAAGAATTATCCTGGTGAAATGGATAAGTGGTTAACCCGATAACAGATAATTTTTTTTAAAACTGCTGGAACAAAGACCCGTATTGGATCTGAAGATGTTTGTTAAGTGTCATTAAATTTATTTGAAAGACATGTTAAATTCAATCAATGGCTTTAACAACCTGTGTAATTGATATAGTAAAACAAAAAGGCCCTTTCGGGCCTGTGTATAAGGAAACTAAACTTTTTTTTCAACTGATTAACATTATTTGATGTTAGGTTTTTTCATTTTTTCTGTAACACAAAGATCTCCGTCAGGTGTGCTCTTTATTCTTAAATACTTTGTTTTTGTTTCAATAGTAAAAAAGTAGACAGTATAATTGGGATAACTAACCTCAACTACTGTCCCAACTTTCTGGAAGGAATCAAATTTATTATCCAGCGCCATGGAAACAGAAAGCGGCAATTCAGAAAACTCGACAAAGCGGGAGGTGCTTATGTATTCGCCTGTTTCGTCATATATCGCAGTAAGCTGTTCATTGTTTAGTTTAAAATTAGCGAGGTATAAATTTTGGTATTTCTCCCAGCTAACTGCTTTAACATTTTTAAATGTTCGGGTAAATGAGTTGAGAGCTTCTTTGTTAATATTTCTTTCACCTTTAGCAACAAGAACCGGATGATCATCATCTGTAGCAAACAAAGTGAGAGCAATAATATTGAAGACAAACAGAAAAGTTAAACGTTTCATAGCCGATAAGTTTTAAAGGTTGATAATTTAAATGACTCATCAAAGCTATTAGTGAATTATACGGAAGGCAAGTAACCTGTGATTAACAACTTTTCATGTAAATAAAACTGGTATGAACGGTAATAAATTAATGTTTATTACAGGATAAGTATCTGTCCAGCACAATTGTCAGCATTGGGTTTTAGCTTTATTATTTTTACTTACCGATTATATATGAAGTTTACGTTAAAATCAGGCAACGAAATGTCTGTTATATTCTTCTTATCTTGAAGATTTATGAATTACCTGGCTCACGCATATCTTTCCTTTAACGAACCGGAAATACTGGTAGGGAATATGATTAGTGATTTTGTAAAAGGGAAAAATAAATTTAATTATCCGCTACTGGTTCAAAAGGGAATTACTTTACACCGGGCAATAGATATGTTTACGGATGAACATGAAGCAACAAAAAAAGCAAAAGAAATATTCCGGGCTGAATACCGGTTATATTCAGGAGCATTTGTAGATGTAGTGTTTGACCATTTCCTTGCAATAAATGAAAAAGAATTTGCCGAAGCTTCTCTTTTGAACTTTACTGAAAAAACATATCAATCACTTTTCCCCTTCACCACTATTTTCCCGGAACAGTTCCAAAAAATGTTTCCGTATATGCAAAGCCAAAACTGGTTGTACAATTATCAATTTCGCTGGGGAATTGAAAGAAGTTTCGGAGGTTTGGTAAGAAGAGCCGCCTACTTATCAGAAAGCGAAAAAGCATTTGTTTTGTTCGAGAAACATTATGATGAACTACAACAATACTTTAATGAATTTTTCCCGTCATTAAAAAACTATGCTTCAGAAAAATTTAATTTATTGATGACAGAAAATTAAAAATGTTTAAAACGGTTGAAACACTCCCTTTCTAACATTTCTCTGTCATCAGGATGTGCAATTTCAATAAGGGCTTTGGCTCTCTGTCTTAAATTTTTTCCAAACAGGAAGGCAGAACCAAATTCAGTAACTACATAATGCACATGACCTCTTGTAGTAACCACACCGGCACCTTGTTTTAAATAGGGCACCAGGCGTGGAACAGCTTTCCTAGTTCTTGAAGTTAAAGCAATAATAGGTTTACCACCATCACTGAGTGCAGCACCACGCATAAAATCCATCTGACCACCAATGCCAGAATATTGTAAAGAGCCAATTGAATCAGCACAGACCTGCCCGGTTAAATCAACTTCGATAGCACTGTTAATAGCAACTACTTTTGGGTTACGGCGAATTACATGCGGATCGTTTACGTAATCGATATCCAAAAAACCAAAAGCCGGATTATCATGCACATAATCATACAGACGGCGTGTGCCGATGGCAAAACCCGTAACAGCTTTGTTAGGATGTATTCTTTTTTTGGTGTTATTGATAACATCTTTTTCAAATAAATCAATAATACCATCGCTGAACATTTCTGTGTGTACACCCAGGTTTTTATGATTACCCAAACATTTTAATACAGCGTCTGGAATAGTACCAATGCCCAGTTGCAGGGTGCTTCCATCTTCAATCATTTCGGCTACATATTTGCCAATCTTCATTTCATTTTCGCCAACTGCAGTTCCATAGTTTACCTCCGGTAATTCTTCTTCGTGATAAACAAATTTTGTAATCCTGCTGGCATGTATCAGGCTGTCACCATGAGTACGGGGAACCCTTGGATTTACCTGTGCAATTATATATTTGGTTAAATTAACAGCAGACCGTGCAATATCTACCGACAAACCAAGTGAACAGTATCCATGCTCATCGGGAGGAGAAACTTGAATCATTGCCACATCAATAGGGAGAAGGCCTTTCTTAAATAAATCCGGAATATCGCTTAAAAATACGGGGATAAAATCAGCCCTGCCTTCATTTACAGCCTTGCGTACGGAATTGGAAACAAACATACAGTTAATATGAAAACTTCCCTCGTACTCCGGTTTATCTACTTCAATATCTCCCTGAACGGTTATAAAAACAAGCTCAACATCCTGCAGCCTCCCTGCTTCTTTAGCTAAACTGTGCAATAAAAATTTAGGAGTTTGCGCACTGCCGTGAACAAAAATTCTATTGCCCGATTCAATGATGGATAACGCTTCAGATGGGCTTACGTAGTTGGCAGACTGATACATATCTATAATGTTTTGTCAAAAATATAGGTGAAAACTAAATTGCTTCATGACAAATCTCACATTTGTATATTGATTAAGTTCATGTTTTTACAAGCGGAACATCAAATAGTTTACAATCCTTTAATTTTACACCTCATTAAAAAAAATAGCACTATGAAAAAATGGATTTTCCTGGTTATTGGTCTTGTTATTATTACAGTAGTTTCAGCACAAACAAAATTGCCTCCATTGGATAAATCTGTTATGGATATGGCTTATTATCCTAATAACTACCCGGTTTTAAAGATACAGGATAAAGCTACTGAACCTTTAATAGCAAGAGTTATTTATAGCCGGCCTTTAAAAAACGGCAGAACGGTTTTTGGCGAGTTGGTGGAATATGGGAAAGTTTGGCGTTTAGGAGCCAATGAAGCCACAGAACTTGAATTATATAAGGATGTAAAAATTAATGGTAAGAAAGTAAAAAAAGGACGTTATACTTTATATGCTATTTGTAATGAAAGCACATGGACTATCATCATTAACAAAGATGTTGATACTTGGGGATCTTTTAAATATGATCCTACCAAAGATGTGCTGAGGGTTGATGTGGATGTACAGAAGCAAACAGATAATACAGAGGCTTTTACCATGGTTTTTGATAAAAACAATAACGGGGCATCTTTGGTTATGTCCTGGGATGCTGAACAGGTTAGTTTACCTATTAATTTTTAAAACAGAAGGGAATGATAAAGTTTTCAGCAAGCATGATGATCATATTTTTTTTACCAGCCTGTAATATTTCAGAAGAAAATCCGGTTGCTAAATCAAAAGATACCTCAGCAATTTTTGAACATCATAATATAGCTAATCCATTATCTTCCGTAGATAAATCACCAATGGATATCAGCTATTTTCCGGCAGATTACCCAAAATTGAAAATGACAGGGCAGGATAAAAACCCGCCAATAGCAAGGATTATTTACAGCAGGCCTTTTAAGGATGGGCGTAAAATTTTTGGCGCTTTACAGAAATATGGCGAAGTATGGAGAATGGGGGCCAATGAAGCAACTGAAATTGAATTTTTCAGGGATGTAACCATTCATCAGAAAAAAATTGCAGCAGGAAGATATATTTTATACTGTATTCCCCACGAAAATAAATGGACGATTGTATTAAACAATGATTTATTTACCTGGGGTTTAAAAATCGATTCATCAAAAGATATATTGAGAACAGACATTCCTGTTGAGAAAGTTGCTACTCCTTTTGAGGCACTGACAATTGTTTTTGAAGAGGCAAAAGACGGAGCTAATTTAATAATTGCATGGGATGATATAAAAGCATCTTTGCCGGTTTCATTTAATAAATAAATCTTTAACCCCGCGTAGCGGGGTTTTTTCTTATTTACTTTTAGGGTTTGAAATTTGTATTTTGAATATTTACATCATGTGTGGAATTGCGGGCATATTATCAAATAATACAACAAATGTTTCAGCTGATAAACTGAAACAAATGACCAATGCTATTGCACACCGCGGGCCGGATGGAGAAGGACATTGGATAAACAGCAACGGTAAAATAAGTTTGGGACATCGTCGGTTATCAATTATTGATTTAAGTGATAAAGGCAAACAGCCTATGCATTATCTCAACCGTTACACAATTGTACATAATGGCGAAATTTATAATTACATAGAATTAAGAGAAACGCTTCAAAAGAAAGGGTATACTTTTCAATCACAATCTGACACAGAAATAATTTTAGCGGCTTATGATTGCTGGAAGGAGGAATGTCTTCAGCAATTTGACGGGATGTTTGCTTTTGCTATCTGGGATGAAAAAGAACAAATTTTTTTTGCTGCCAGAGACCGTTTTGGTGAGAAGCCTTTTTATTATAGTTTAGATGATGAACAACTTCTGTTTGCCAGTGAAATGAAAGCTTTATGGGCTGTGGGAGCGGAAAGAAAAAGAAATGACACCTTATTGTTGTATTATTTAGCTGACGGTCAACTTACAAACCCTCTTAATCCCTCTGAAACTTTTTATGAAAATATTTTTTCTTTACCTGCTGCCAGTTATTTAAGATATAATTTAATTACACAAAAACTGATAGTTCAGCACTGGTGGGATCTGGACAAAGAAACACCTGTAAATATTTCAGAAAAAGATGCAACAGAAAAATTATTCTCATTGCTTTCATCTTCTGTTTCTAAACGATTAAGAAGTGATGTTGAGGTGGGAAATAGTTTAAGCGGTGGATTAGACAGTTCTTCCATTCTTGCTCTTATTCATCAGCAAAACAAAAATGTTCAGCCCAAAACATTTTCAGCAGTATTCCCGGGGTTTGAAAAAGATGAGTCAGCTTTTATTGATAAAGTGCTTACTAAATATCCTTCAACTAATTTCCGAATCACACCAACAGCCGATGATTTTACCACCGACCTTGAAAAATTTCTTCATCATCAGGAAGAACCAATACAAAGTGCCAGCGCTTATCTTCAATATAAAGTATTTGAACTGGCAAAACAGAATGGAGTAAAAGTTTTACTGGATGGTCAGGGGGCAGATGAAATGCTCGGCGGTTATACAAAATACCTGCACTGGTATTTACAGGAGCTGTTTGCCAAAAAGAAGTTCAATAAATCAGCGACAGAAAGAAAATTATTGCAGAACAATTATCCCGCTCTTCAATGGGGATGGAAAAACTATATAGCCGCTTTTGCTCCTTTCATTACTTCTTTGCAATTACAAAAGAAAGTATTTCGTTCCATTGGCCAGCAACTGGATATTAATCGGGATTTTGCTTATCATTCTTTCAGCAAAGAATATGTTTACAAACCGGTAGTGCATAAACTCAATGATATTTTATATTATGATACCAGGCAAAATACCTTGCCTGAATTACTTCGTTATGCTGACAGAAACTCTATGGCGCACGGTGTGGAAGTTCGTTTGCCTTTTTTAAATCATGAGCTGGTGCAGTTTGTATTTTCTTTGCCTTCGGAGTATAAAATAAAAAACGGCTTCACTAAATGGATATTACGTAGATCGACAGAGCATTTATTGCCCGCCGGCATAAGCTGGAGAAAAGATAAAACAGGTTACGAACCACCTCAACAGCAATGGATGGAGCAACCAGTTGTACAGGAAAAAATTCATGAAGCAAGGAAAAAATTGGTATCTGCCGAAATACTGAAACAATCGGTTTTAGATAAACCGGTAACAGTAAAAGGAGCACATGAATCCAATAATTACGACTGGAGGTATTTATGCGCTTCTCAATTAATATGACATCGTATTAAAAAATATTTTCTCACCTTTGCCCACTAATTATTCATCTAATAATTTATTTGCGATATGAAAGAAGCAACCAAATACATTCACGCAGGAGCACATCCCGACCCAAGCACCGGTGCTATTATGACGCCCATTTATCAAACTTCCACTTATGTGCAGGAAGCACCGGGTGTAAACAAAGGGTTTGAATATGCCCGTAGTCAGAATCCAACCCGCTTTGCATTAGAAGAAGCATTGGCTGTAATTGAAAATGGCAAATATGGGTTGGCATTCAGCAGTGGTGTGGCCGCCACGGATGCGGTAATTAAATTGTTACAACCCGGCGATGAAGTAATTGCTGGTAATGATATGTATGGCGGTACTTATCGTCTCTTTAGCAAAGTGTTTGAAAAGTTTGGAATTAAATTTCATTATATTAATCAACAGGATGTAAATAATATAAAAACGTATATCAACAGCAACACAAAACTTATCTGGCTGGAAACGCCTACCAACCCTTTAATGAGTATTGCAGACATTGAAGCAGTAAGCAAACTCGCCAAACAAAATAACATTTTGGTATGTGTTGACAATACTTTCGCTTCTCCTTATTTACAAAACCCGTTGGATTTTGGTGCAGATATAGTCATGCATTCTTCCACCAAATATTTAGGTGGTCATAGCGATGTTATACAGGGAGCTTTGGTAATGAATAGTGCAGATCTGAGAGAGAAATTATATTTCATACAAAAAAGTTGCGGCGCTGTTCCCGGGCCAATGGATTGTTTCCTGGTATTACGGGGTATTAAAACCTTACATGTGCGCATGCAAAGACATTGCGAGAATGGGGCAACCATTGCAAATTGGTTACGCAATCATCCTAAAGTAGCAAAAGTGTACTGGCCTGGTTTTGAAAATCATCCCAATCATGCCATTGCAAAAAAACAAATGCGCGGCTTCGGTGGTATGATAAGTTTTGAATTAAAGGATGATAGTGTTGACAATGCCAAAAGAGTTTTATCATCCACTAAAATATTTTCACTGGCAGAAAGTTTGGGTGGTGTGGAATCATTAATCAATCACCCGGCAAGTATGACACATGCTTCTATTCCAAGGGAAGAAAGGATTAAAAATGGGTTGAGTGATTCGCTCATCCGCTTAAGTGTGGGTATAGAAGATGCAGATGATTTGATGGAAGATTTGAACCAGGCTATAGGATAATGAAAACAGAAGACTTAAAAGAATATTTAAACAGGAAGGTTGATGAATATAATCAACCTTCTTTTATTAAAAACGACCCTGTTTCCATTCCCCATCTTTTTACTAAACAACAGGACATAGAAATAGCCGGACTCTTTGCGGCTGTTTTTTCCTGGGGTAACCGCACTACCATTATCAATAAGAGCAAAGAGTTAATGCAATTGATGGATAATGCCCCTCATCAATTTATAGCGCAGCACAAACAGAAAGATTTAAAAAAATTACTTTCTTTTAAACACCGCACCTTTACTGCAGATGATCTGCTTTATTTTATTGAATTCTTTCATCATCATTATAAGAAATACGAATCCCTGGAAACGGCTTTTACAGAAGGAATGGATAAGAAAAGCAGTACTATTGAAAATGGTTTAATAGGATTTAAAGAGTACTTCTTTTCGCAGGAACATTTAAAAAGAACCGAAAAACATATTTCTTCACCGGTACAAAAATCAACCTGCAAACGATTAAATATGTTTTTACGCTGGATGGTGCGGAGAGATAAAAAAGGAGTTGATTTTGGTATCTGGAAAAATATTTCACCGGCACAATTAATTTGCCCCATTGATGTACATGTAGCCAGAGTGGCAAAAAGACTTAACTTATTACAGCGTAAGCAAACAGACTGGCAGGCGGCGCTTGAGTTAACGGATTATCTGCGTAATTTAGATAAACAGGATCCTGTAAAATACGATTTTGCTTTATTTGGAATTGGGGCTATGGAAGATAAATAATGAGAAATAAAGAACTCATACAATCAATCAGTAATGATTTGGCAATTGAATTGCCGCATAAAATTACCCATGAGGAATTAGTAGAAAAACTTTCAGCCTATATCAATCATCTGATTAACCATGATTTTCAGCAATTGGTTTTTATACTCTACAGGGTTGATATAAACGAAGCAAAACTGAAACACCTTCTGCAAGAAAATCCCGGAGAAAATGCGGGGAAAATAATAGCCCATCTTATTATTGATCGTCAACTGCAAAAAATTACATCCAGGCGGGAGTTTAAATCAGTAAAAGATATTCCAGATGACGAGAAATGGTAGAATTCCTTTATTGGTTTAATTGTTTATTGTGTCTTTTCAACCTGCCAACTTTTCAACTATCATCAATGTTAAAATCGCAAAGAATTACTAAGTTCGCCCTATGAATATAGTGGAGGTTACCAATTCATCAACTGCTCAGCAATTTATTGATTTACCACGGGCTTTATATAAAAACGATCCAAACTGGATTTGCCCGCTGGATAACGACATCAAAGCAATATTCAACCCATCCCTCAATAATTATCATAATCACGGAGTTTGTACAAGATGGATTTTAAAAGATGACAATGGTAAACTAATTGGCCGTATTGCCGCGTTCATCAATAACGAAAAAGCATATAAAAATGATAAACCAACAGGCTGTGTCGGTTTTTTTGAATGCATCAATAATAAAGGAGCAGCCTTTCTTTTATTTGATACGGCAAAATCATGGTTAAAGGATAAGGGAATGCAGGCAATGGAAGGCCCCGTTAACTTTGGTGAAAATGATAAATACTGGGGTTTGTTGATTGAAGGATTTAAGCCACCCAGTATGGGTATGAATTATAACCCACCCTATTATATTGATTTTTTTGAATCATATGGTTTTGTAAAAAAATACGATCAGTTTACTAATTTTTTGGATATAACGATTCCTTTTACTGAACGTTTTACAAAGATTGCTGATTGGGTAATGAAAAAACCCGGCTATAGTTTCAGGCATTTTGAAAAAAACCAGTTTGAAAAATTTGCTGCAGATTTTGCAGAAGTTTACAATGACGCCTGGAGTGAATTTGAAAACTTTATGCCGATAAAATATGAAACTATTAAAGAATCTTTCCGGCAAATGAAGCCAATAATGGATGAAAAAATTATCTGGTTTGCTTATTATAATGAAGAGCCTATTGCTTTTGTAATAAGTCTCCCGGATATCAACCCGGTTTTAAAACATGTAAATGGTAAACTCGACCTTTGGAGCAAACTGAAATTTTTTTGGTATAAACAAACCACCACCGCGGAAAGGTTACGAATGATTATTATGGGCTGTAAAAAGAAATACCAGAATAAAGGAATTGAATCAGCATTGATACGCTGTCTGCAGGTTGAAGTGGTGCCGAGAGGTACCGTTAAAGGAGTTGAATTGGCCTGGGTAGGAGATTTCAATGATAAAATGATGGCTATTCACGAAGCTACAGGTGCTAAAAAAGATAAAGTACACCGTACCTATAAGTATTCATTTGATAAATAAAAGAAGCCCTTACATCACTTCTTTTACCACATTATAAATAACCTTGGTGCTTGCTAAGGTATAATAGTGTAATACAGGGACACCAAACTTTTTTAATTCTTTTGATTGCTCAATCAGCCATTCTGTCCCAATTTTTTTACAATCATCATCCGTTTTACTTTTCATTATTTCATTCGATAGTTCTGTTGGAATATCTACATGAAAGGTGCGTGGGATAATAGAAAGTTGTTTTTTGGACGTGATAGGTTTTAAACCCGGAATAATGGGAACATTTATACCTGCTTCCCTGCATTTTTCTACAAACTGAAAATACTTTTTATTGTCGAAAAACATTTGGGTCGTAATATATTCGCCGCCCAAATCTGTTTTTGCTTTTAAATATTTTAAATCAATTTCCAGGTTAGGGGATTCAAAATGTTTTTCAGGATAACCCGCAACACCAATACAGAAATTAGTACGGAAACCATCCCTGATATCTTCTTCAAGGTAAACGCCATTGTTTAAATCAACCACCTGCTTTAATAAATCTGTTGCATAACGATGACCTTCCGGATGTGGCTCAAAAAAAGTTTCATTCTTTGCTGCATCACCTCTTAATACTAAGACATTGTCTATGCCGATAAAATGCAAATCAATTAAAGCATCTTCCGTTTCCCTTTTGCCAAAGCCGCCGCAAATTAAATGCGGAACAGCATCAACCCGGTAGTGGTTCATCAATGAAGCGCATATGCCTACCGTGCCCGGACGTTTACGCACTTCTACTTTTTCAAAAGTTCCGTCTGACTTTTTCTTAAAAACATGTTCACTGCGGTGATACGTAACATTAATGAAAGACGGTTTAAATTCCATTAAAGGGTCAAGATGGTCATATATAGAATTGATAGTCTTTCCTTTTAGGGGCGGAAGAATTTCAAACGACACAAGGGTACCCTTAGCCTGGTTGATGTGGTCTATTACTTTCATTGTTTACTGAATAATTTGCAAACTTAGGATACAAGTTGAACAAAGCCAATTCTTAATGCAGCGATTTTAACAGGGCTAATGCTTTCAATCCATTATTTTTGCGTTTCAATAAACAGTTGTGCGTTTAACCATCCAAACAAAAGATTTAGTAAAGACCTACAGCGGCCGTACAGTTGTAAACAATGTTAGCGTAAATGTAAAACAGGGAGAAATTGTGGGTTTACTTGGGCCAAATGGCGCCGGTAAAACAACAACCTTTTATATGGTGGTGGGTTTAATAAAGCCCGATGAAGGAAAAGTTTTTTTAGGAGAAGAAGATATTACCAGGCTACCCATGTATAAAAGAGCGCAGTATGGTATTGGTTATTTACCACAAGAAGCCAGTGTGTTTCGTAAACTGAGTGTGGAGGACAATATCAAGGCCATCCTGGAAATGACAAAACTCAGCAAACAGGAACAAAAAGAAAAGCTGGAAGATTTGCTCACAGAGTTTCGTTTGCACCATGTTCGTAAAAACAATGGCGATTCCTTAAGTGGAGGTGAAAGAAGAAGAACAGAAATAGCAAGGGCTTTAGCCGTTGATCCTAAATTTATTTTGCTGGATGAACCTTTTGCCGGTGTTGACCCTATTGCAGTGGAAGACATACAAACGGTGGTGGCAAGATTGAAATATAAAAATATCGGGATACTTATTACAGACCATAATGTAAATGAAACCCTTTCTATTTGCGACAGGGCCTACCTCTTAATCGAAGGTAAAATCTTTAAACATGGTACTGCTGAAGAATTGGCAGACGACGAACAGGTGAGGCGTTTGTACCTCGGCAAAAATTTTGAATTAAAACGTAAGGATTATTTGCATGAAGAAGCTTCCCGCCAGCAATAATCTTTATTTCTCCTTTATTTCCTTAAACCCATTCTTCTTTTTATCTTGCTGGTATTGCTATGAGGTTACTTAGCCCTGCTATATCAAGATTGGCCCGAATGCGTATGTGGCGCATAGAGGGATGGATGCAAAATCCTGTTGCTGCACAGCGGGAAGTATTGCAGCATTTGGTCACCTCTGCCCAATACACTGAGTTTGGGAAGAAGCATAAATTTTCCGATCTCTTTAACTTACATTCCTTTAAACAGGCAATTCCCATTCAGGATTATGATGATGTAAAGCCCTATATAGAGCGCATGATGAATGGTGAAGAAAATGTTTTATGGAACACACCGGTAAAATGGTTTGCCAAAAGTAGTGGCACTACTTCTGATAAAAGTAAATTCATCCCGGTAAGTGAAGAAAGTTTAGTGGATTGCCATTACAAAGCAGCAAAGGATATATTAACTATCTACTATAATAATTTTCCTTATTCTGATTTATTAACCGGAAAAGGATTAGTAATTGGCGGCAGCCATAAAATTCACCAGGTAAACGAAACGGTTCAATTTGGGGATTTGAGTGCGGTGCTGATGCAAAATGCTCCATTTTGGGGACAATGGTTGCGTACACCTGAATTAAATATTGCTTTGTTAGATGAATGGGAAAGTAAAATTAAAAAAATAGCTGAATCAACGATTAAAGAAAATGTGAGTTCTTTATCCGGCGTTCCTACCTGGACAATCGTTCTAATTAAACGAATACTGGAGTTGACAGGAAAAGAGACATTGGCAGAAGTATGGCCAAGTTTGGAATTGTATATGCATGGCGGCGTTTCTTTTGTTCCTTATAAAGAACAGTTTCAAAAACTTATTGGTAAAAATATCAGTTACCTGGAAATGTATAATGCCAGTGAAGGTTTTTTTGCAGCACAGGATAACCCAACAGAAGATGGTTTGTTGTTATTTACCGACCATGGTATTTTTTATGAGTTTATGCCGGTTGATGAATATGGAAAAAGTAATCCCAAAACAGTTGGTTTGGATAAAGTGGAACTGAATATTAATTATGCTCCTGTAATAAGTACCAATGGCGGGTTGTGGAGATATTTACTGGGAGACACTATACAATTCACGTCACTGAATCCATTTAAAATAAAAGTGAGCGGACGCCTCAAACATTTTATCAATGCATTTGGTGAAGAATTAATAATTGATAATGCTGATAAAGCAATAGCTATAGCATGCGAACAAACGGACGCAATTGTAAGTGATTACACTGCAGCACCTGTTTATTTTAGTGACAACAGTAACGGGGCGCATGAATGGCTGATTGAATTTGAAAAGAAACCGGATGATTTTAATGGATTTATTTTTGAACTGGATAGTGCATTAAAAAACCTGAACAGCGATTATGAAGCCAAACGATATAAAGATATTGCCCTTAGAAAACCATTAGTAAAAATGATGAAGTCCGGCACTTTTACTGAATGGCTTAAAAGCAAAGGCAAATTAGGAGGTCAGCATAAAGTGCCAAGACTTAATAACGACAGAAAGTATATTGACGAAATCCTGCAATTTAACTGGTGAGTATGTCCATGAAAGAGCAATTGAAAGAATATAAAGTGTTTCACTGGATATATAACCTCCTGCACTATAAAGAACTGCAACATAATAAAGAAGCGTTTAAAAAGTATAATCTTCACAAACCATTATTTGCTTCCATTTCCAGTAAAGATTTTCCGGATAAGGAATCAAAAGCCTGGCTGGACATAAATGATTCTGCAAATCTCGTTGCAACCAAAGAAAGATTTTCATCTTTTTCAGTACCTGTTCAGCAGCAAATAAAAAACTGGTCAAAGAACGGGTATCTTATTTTAGAAAAATTATTTGATAAGGCAACAATTGATATCATTAATAGTGAAGTTGACAGACTGGTAAACAGCGGTGCTGTTCATTTTACACATGACAACAAAATAATGTTTGCCAATAAACTTTCTGAGCCCATAAAAAAAACTACTTATCACCCGGTATTAAAATCCGTGCTGGAATTTTTGCTGGATAAAGAAGTGGTTCCTTTTCAAACACTCAATTTCAAATATGGCAGCGGCCAGAAGGCTCATAGTGACAGTATTCATATGACCACTTATCCATTGGGATATTTAATTGCGGCATGGGTGGCACTGGAAGATATTCATGAAGACAGCGGTCCTTTATATTATTATCCAGGCAGTCATAAACTTCCTTACCTGCTGAACAATGATTTTGGAAATATCAGTAGCAAACTTTCCCTTGGACAAAAAAATTATACTGATTATGAAGAGGTAATTGAAGATATTATTGCTAAAGAAAAATTGCATCCTCAAATTTTTCTTCCTAAAAAGGGGGATGTGTTGATATGGCATGCTAATTTGATTCATGGGGGGATGCCGGTAGTAAATAAATTAATTACAAGAAAAAGCATGGTCATTCATTATTACGCTAAAGATGTTATTAAGTATCATGAAATAACAGAAAGGTCTTCTTTACTGGACGAAGACTAAACATTATATTGCACCCCAAATTGTTTAGAATGAAATTACTTGAAGGAAAAGTTGCTATAGTTACAGGAGCTGCCCGTGGTATCGGTGAAGCTATTGCATTAAAGTTTGCCGAGCATGGCGCTAATATTGCTTTCACATATGTTAGTGAAAGCAGCGAAGAAAAAGCAGCAGCATTGGAACAAAAATTAATTAGCCTTGGTGTAAAAGCAAAAGCATATAAAAGCAATGCAGGTGATTTTTCACAATGTGAAACAATGGTGAATGATGTATTAAAACAATTTGGTACTGTTGATATTTGTGTAAATAATGCCGGTATATCTAAAGACAATTTGCTGTTACGCATGAGTGCAGAGCAATGGAATGATGTAATCAACATTAACCTGAACAGTGTATTTAATATGACAAAACAGGTTATCAAACCAATGATGAAGGCAAAAAATGGTGTCATCATAAACATGAGTTCAGTTATTGGTGAAATGGGTAATGCAGGACAAAGCAGTTATGCTGCTTCCAAAGCGGGGATTATCGGGTTTACCAAATCAGTTGCAAAAGAATTAGGCAGCAGAAATATCCGTTGCAATGCAATTGCCCCCGGATTTGTAGAAACAGATATGACCAGTTATCTAAAAGAAGGGGAAACTGGCGATAAATATAAAGCAGGTATTCCTTTAGGAAGATTTGCCAGTGGAGAAGATATTGCCAACACCTGTTTGTTTCTTGCCAGCAATATGGGTAACTACATAACCGGACAAACCATCAGCGTTTGCGGCGGGTTAAATATTTAAGTTAAAGAACTATTTAATTAAAACCCCTGTTTGTAAGGCAGAGGTTTTTTGTTTTTATAAGAACTTTTACCCTTTTTTAACTTTATATGAATTCTTACGTTATATTTTTGCTGTGCTTATGTTGAAAAGAAAAATTATAAGCCTGGTCCTAATTTTGATTTTCAGTACACAAATACTACCTATAGTTCAAATAGGAAGGGTACTGTATCAAAATCCTCTTACGGAAGAACTTCCTCACAGCACTACTTCAGCCCCTGCTCCCAATTCTTTTCTTGAAGAAATACACAAAGCTTATTTACATAATCTGCAAAATACCGGTATAAGGTTGCACACACAGGTTATCACTCATCGCATACACGAAACAGAAAATATTTCCACCCAGTTTATTGGTGAAGTACAAACGCCTCCCCCCAACTGTTAAGTAAATCCATCCTTTTTTATTTTTTTGGTTAAATCTTGTTTAACACAGGGTTTTTTACTTAACTATTAATTCCCGTTATGAAAAAAAATTTTCAGAATGCAGGGTCTGATATACCTGCATCCGTTGTTGTTTTGTTAGTAGCATTACCGTTATGCCTGGGTATTGCACTGGGCTCTGGAGCCCCTTTATTTTCAGGCATCATTGCCGGCATTGTTGGAGGTATTGTAATTGGTTTATTAAGTGGCTCCCATTTGAGCGTAAGCGGTCCTGCCGCAGGATTAACAGTAATTGTGGCTACTGCTATTTTAAAGCTACAGGCATTTGAAGCTTTTCTTCTGGCAGTTGTAATTGCAGGTTGTATACAATTACTACTGGGCTTTATAAAAGCAGGGGTTATTGGTGATTATGTTCCCAATGCTGTTATTAAAGGGATGCTTGCTGCTATTGGCATCATTCTTATTCTAAAACAATTTCCTCATTTAGTGGGATATGATAAGGATTATTTGGGTAATGAAAGTTTTTTCCAGGGAAATGAAGAAAATACTTTTTCAGGCATTTTTAATGCCATCAATTTTATAACCCCGGCTGCTGTTGTTATTGGATTTGTTTCATTATTTATATTAATTGCATGGGAACAAAAATTTATCAAATCAAAAAAAATATTCCAGTTAATTCCTGCGCCACTTGTTGTGGTAGTTTCAGGTGTTTTAATTAACCAGTATTTTATTAATTATCAGCCTTCCGTTGCATTGGATATAAAACATTTGGTGCAATTGCCGGTTGCTGCAGATATGCAGTCATTCATTTCTTTTTTTACGCTTCCCCAATTGCAATATCTCAATAATCCTGATGTATGGATAACAGCACTTACCCTGGCCATTGTTGCCAGTCTTGAAACATTACTAAGTATTGAGGCGGTTGACAAACTCGATCCTTACAAAAGAGTAAGCCCTGCAAACCGGGAGTTGAAAGCCCAGGGCATTGGTAATATCGTTTCAGGTCTTATTGGAGGGTTGCCGCTTACTTCGGTAATTGTTCGCAGTTCAGCTAATGTTAATTCAGGTGCTAAATCAAAATTGTCAGCTATTATGCATGGAATATTAATGCTGTTATGTGTAATGTTTATACCGGGATTGCTTAATAAAATTCCTTTGTCTGCATTGGCAGCTGTTTTAATATTTATCGGTTATAAATTGGCTAAAATCACTTTGTTTAAAGAGTTTTACGCAAAAGGGTGGGACCAGTTCATACCTTTTAGTGTAACTATTCTTGCCATATTAATGACAGATTTATTAATTGGTATTTTAATTGGCATTGGTGTGGGATTATTTTTTATGGTTAGAAGTAATTTTCGTTCAAGTGTATTTGTAGTCAGTGATCACAATAATTTTCTTTTTAGATTGAGAAAAGATGTTTCTTTTTTAAATAAACCCATTATTAAAACTAAATTAGAAGCTGTACCGGCTAATGCTTATGTGATAATCGATACAACCCGTGCTGATTTTATTGATCAGGATATCATTGATACGGTGAACGAGTTTATCAATCATGCTCATTTAAAGGATATTACTGTGGAAATAAAAAAGAGCCTGAATAAACCTATGCACCTTCTTTTTTTAGAACCTGAACAACTAAAAAAGCCTGCTTAAATAAATTTTTATTACTTTAATAAATATTATGAAAACATACGAAAAATTATTACTGGAAAATAAAGCATGGGCTGCTGAAAAACTACAGGATGATCCTGATTTTTTTAACCGCCTGGTAAATATTCAAACACCGGAATTTTTATGGATTGGTTGCAGCGATAGCCGGGTGCCTGCTAATGAAATAACAGGAACACAACCGGGTGAAATATTTGTTCATCGTAATGTCGCCAATCTTGTAATTAATAATGATGTAAATGTGTTAAGTGTATTAGACTATGCAGTAAATCATCTTAAAGTTAAACATGTTATTGTTTGCGGTCATTACGGTTGTGGTGGTATAAAAGCTGCGGTTACTAATCATGATTTTAAATATGTGCTTAACATGTGGCTGCGGAATATAAAAGATGTATACCGCATACACCGTACAGAACTGGATGCTATTAAGGATGAGGAACAAAAAACAGACAGGCTGGTGGAGTTAAATGTAAAAGAACAGGTTTTTAATCTTGCAAAAACTTCCATAATACAAAGAGCATGGAAACATGATCAAAGACCCGATTTGCATGGATGGGTATATGGGTTAAAAGATGGATTAATAAACCCGGTTGTGGAAATGAGAGCAGGAACTCATATTGACACATTGTATGAATATGATGATTTATAAAAATTGAATTGGATTAGTTGGGTGATTAATTTAATCACCCAATTTTTTGTTTACTCCTGTAGTTTTATATTTCGCTTTTTGATATAAGAATGCCACAAAATCATGGCAGCGATAGTACGATAAGGTCGCCATGGTTCTGCTATTGCCAGCATTTCTTCTTTGGTTATATGCGGATGGAGTTGTTTCACTTCTTTTAAACTGTTGACCAATGCTATGTCGCCCAAAGGAAATAAATCTGTCCGTTGCAAGGCATGCATCAGGTAAACCTCTGCTGTCCAGTCACCGATACCTTTTATTTTTTTTAATTCATATTTTACCTCTTCGTCCGTTGCTGAATTAAATTTTTTAAGCTGTAATTGTTTGGTTTGAATAGCTGTCGCCAATTCCCTTGCATAAATAATTTTTTGACGGCTGAAATAACAAGCTCTTAATTCTGCATCAGTAAGTAACAAAATTTTTTGAGGAGTAACTGCACCAATCTTTTCTTTTAGTTTATTAAACGCCGCATAGGCAGAAGCTAATGATACCTGTTGTTCGAGTATAGTTAATATAAGTGTTTGAAAAGTGGCTGGTCTTGTCCACATAGGTGGATGACCATGTTCAGTAATAATTAATTTGAGTTCTTTGTCTTTACGGACCAGCTTGT
>JBLMVP010000297.1:0-3606 GCA_050256755.1 Sphingobacteriales bacterium
CTTTTGACCGGTAATAAAATCCATAGTTCACTCTTTTTTTCCAGCCTCAACCTCAATCTCAACCTCAACCTTAGCCTTAGCTGTCTCAACCTTAAGTATAAGACACCCGCAGGCAAAGCCCACTCAAAGGCATGGATAAAGCATGGTTAAAGCGTATAAAGTGTCCGGACAAAGTATGGATATGCTCTTCTGCCAGTTAGCATACTTCCGATCCTTAGGATATTGAACTACTAAACTGTTTTTATCTTCTCAAATCATTAAAGCATTCTCTCACTGCTAATACCACTAACCCCTGCTAAACAATCCTTTCTACCTCGCTGCTTTTCGTTACTTTTGCGGCTCAAAAATCAGGAATAGCGCAGCATGAAGAATATTCGCAACTTTTGCATTATCGCCCATATTGACCATGGCAAATCCACCCTGGCAGACCGTCTTTTACAAACAACCGGTACTATCAGCGACCGTGATATGATGGACCAGGTGCTGGATGATATGGACCTGGAAAGGGAAAAAGGCATTACCATTAAAAGCCACGCCATCCAGATTAACTATCAGCACAAGGATAATAACGAGTATATTTTAAATTTAATTGATACTCCCGGTCACGTTGACTTTAGTTATGAAGTAAGCCGTGCCCTCGCTGCCTGCGAAGGCGCATTGTTACTCGTGGATGCCACACAGGGCATACAGGCACAAACCATCAGCAACCTTTACCTCGCTATAGAAAATGATTTGGAGATAATACCCGTCATCAACAAAATTGACATGGACGGGGCCATGGTGGAAGAAGTAAAGGATCAGATTATTGAATTAATTGGCTGCAAACCGGAAAGTATTCTGCTGGCCAGTGCCCGTACCGGTTTGGGTGTTCCCGAAATACTGGATGCAATTGTTGAAAGGATTCCTTCACCCAAAGGAAACCCGGAAGCGCCGCTTCAGGCTCTCATCTTCGACAGCGTATTTAACTCATTTAGAGGGATTATTGTTTATTACCGGATATTAAACGGCAGTATTAAAAAAGGCGATAAAGTAAAGTTCGTTTCTACCGAGCAGGTGTATGATGCAGATGAAGTGGGCATCTTAAAACTAAAGATGACGGAGAAAAAAGAAGTAAACTGCGGCGATGTGGGTTATATTATTACAGGTATTAAAAATGCCAAAGAAGTACGGGTGGGTGATACCATTACCCTTGCCAGCAATCCAAACCCGGAAATGATACAGGGTTTTGTGGAAGTTAAACCCATGGTATTTGCGGGCATCTTCCCGGTAAATACGGATGAGTTTGAAGAGCTGAGGGATTGTATGGATAAACTGCAGTTAAATGATGCAGCGCTTTCTTTTGAACTGGAAACATCGCAGGCTCTTGGTTTTGGTTTCCGTTGCGGCTTCCTTGGAATGCTGCACATGGAAATTATACAGGAACGTTTGGAAAGGGAGTTTAACCAAACGGTTATCACCACCGTACCCAACGTAAGTTTTATTGCCTATACTTCCAAAGGCGAAAGGATTGTAGTAAACAATCCTACTGAAATGCCTGACCCAACAAGATTAGACCGGATTGAAGAACCGTTTATTAAAGCACAAATTATAACCAAGCCTGAATACATTGGCAATATCATGACTTTATGTTTGGGTAAAAGAGGTATCATTTCCAACCAAAGTTATTTAACTACGAATCGTGTGGAGTTACAGTTTGAAATGCCTTTGACAGAAATCGTTTTTGATTTTTATGATAAATTAAAATCTCAAACCCGTGGTTATGCATCCTTCGATTATCATCCTATCGGTTACCGCGAAAGTGATATTGTGAAGATGGATATTTTATTAAATGGAGATAAGGTGGATGCATTGAGTGCATTGATTCACCGCAGCCGCGGTCAGGAGTTTGGCCGTAAGCTTTGTGAGAAATTAAAAGAGTTGGTTCCGCGTCAGCAATTCCAGATTGCAATACAGGCTGCTATTGGCGCTAAAGTTATTGCAAGAGAAACCATCAGTGCTATGCGTAAAGATGTTACTGCTAAATGTTATGGTGGTGATATAAGCCGTAAACGTAAACTGTTAGAAAAACAGAAAGAAGGTAAAAAACGTATGCGCCAGATTGGTAATGTGGAAGTGCCACAGGAAGCGTTCCTTGCTGTATTGAAGCTGGATGAATGATGAAGTGTAAGGTTTAAGGTTCTTAGTTTAAGTCCAAACCTTCGGGGTGCTTTTTTATTGGACTGGTGACCGATTTCCATTTTACATTTTTCGGTAGTAGATTTGAGTTATGTACACGCTGGAACAAATACTAACAATTCTCAAAGAAAAGAAGCCAGATTTACAGAAAAGGTACCCCATTTCTGAATTAGGTGTATTTGGTTCCTATGCAAGGGGTGATGCCAATGAAAAAAGTGATATTGATATATTGGTTGATTTTAACGACCGGGTTTGCATTGAATTTATTCGCCTTGCTCATGAATTGGAAGATACCTTTAATCAAAAAATTGATTTGGTTTCCCGTGGAGGCATAAAACCCAAATACCTTCCATATGTAGAAAAAAACCTTATTCATGTCTGAAAGGGAAGTTGCCTTATTGCTGCAGGATATGCTGGAATCCATTCAGTATATAAATGATTTTACAAAGGGATTATCATATGAAGAATATGAAAATGATTTAAAAACGAGATATGCTGCAGAAAGAAGTTTTGAAATAATTGGAGAAGCAGCAGCAAGGGTTCCGGAGGATTTTAAAAAGAAGTATCAGCAAATAAAATGGCGGGAAGTAAAAGATTTTAGAAATATCCTGGCACATGAATATTTTGGTTTAGATAATAGCGTAATATGGAATATTATTCATTTTGATTTACCTGAACTGGAAAATGAAATTAAAAGCCTTCTGAAAATTTTAAATTATGAGTGATTCTTCACTAAACAAAATTCCACGTTAGATAAAAGTGCTTAGTATTATTTTACTTGTATTAGTTATATTAAAATTCTTTTTATTTCTTTACTTTCAATCATCACAATATTTTCCCTCTTTTAGAAAATAATTATCATTATGTCAAAACTTTCTCTCAACCCCGATATGAATATTGAAGTAACTGCCCGCTTAATTGCCAAAGGTAGTGATGCACCTGTTACAGGACCTGCATACAAAGTTCGTTTGTATGATGAGGATTTTTTTGAAGATGATTTTTTAGGTGAGTCTGGTTTGGATGCTGATGGGGTGGCGCATATTACTTTTAACCCTGATGATTTTGATACAGAAGATGTGCTGAAGGAAGAATCACTGGATTTTTATTTTGTGGTATTTAAAAATGGCAAAGAAATTTTCAGCAGCAAAGTAATGGAACATGTAAATGTGGAACGCTTTGAAAAGTTTAAGATGGGAGAGGGAGAGATATTTGATTTAGGAACTTTTTTGATTGAAGCATAGATTATGTTCAATCTTAATTAATTAAAGCTGAATACAATTAATTAATGTTAAATAAAAACGGTGAGCCAAACTGGCTCACCGTTAATTTTTTAGATAAGGTTTAATTTCTTTGATAAGGTTATCCTTTAATTCTTCTTGCTTCGCTTTCCAAACCTGTTTTACGATCTCTTGCTGCTTTTACATTGTTGTT
>JBLMVP010000298.1:0-5107 GCA_050256755.1 Sphingobacteriales bacterium
TAGTAAAACAAAAAAATTACCATAGCGGATAATAAAATAATCAAGTCCCCCGCAATCGATATTACCCCGTTGCGAAGCCAGTTTAATTAATGTGGGATTAACCAGGAGTTCTTCATATTTATCTGATTCACCGGAGCTGACATTATGGATATCACTGCGCTGTTTCATGGAAAGACCGTCATTATCGTATACAGCTATATATCTAATATGTCCGGATATTTCAAAGGCTTCATTAATAAACTTCTCTTTGTCTTCCATAATTTTTTAAACAAAATTGGTATGTTCCAGATTATTAAACAAGAGATCCCCGGCGTCAGCGTTTGCCTGCGCGGCATTTTTTGTAGCTTTAGTTTCCGGCAATTTATCGTCTGCCATTAAATGAAAAAGAGGATGCGTTATGAGTACTAATACTATAGCATTAATGATTTATGGTGACTCCCATTCCGGCAGAGATGCCTTAACAGAAGAAAAGTATAGGGACCTGGCCATCGCCTTTTCCTCAGCAGGATTCAAAGTTCAATCTGTTTTATATAATGACAAGATAGCTGATCAGTTAGCTACCGAACTTCTGCAATTTGATGCTGTTTTAGTTTGGGTAAATCCTATTGAACAGGGCAATGACAGAAAAAGACTCGATGCACTACTCACCGAAATATCCAGTAAAACTTGTTTTGTTTCCACTCATCCGGAAACAATATTAAAAATTGGCACCAAAGAAATTCTGTACACAACAAAGGATATGGACTGGGGTGGAGATATAAACCTGTATACCGGTTATGAAGACTTTGTGAAACGGTTTTATGAGTCTTTACAAAAATCAGGAATAAGGGTATTAAAACAAATCAGGGGCAATGGAGGTAATGGAGTATATAAAGTTTGCAGCAATGCCGGTAATACTATAACCGTTATTCATGCAATAGCAGGTAATGAAGTAAAAACATTTTCTCTCAATGATTTTTATAATGAATTCAAACCATTTTTTATAAACAAAGGAATGCTGATAGACCAGGAATGGCATAACAATATAACTAACGGTATGCTGAGGTGTTATGTATCAGGAACAAAAGTGGCCGGTTTTGGTTACCAGGAAATTAATGCCTTGTATGAAACAGGCAGCGATACCTATTTACCTCCGGGCAAGCGGTATTACTTTACAGAGAACTGTGGTTTATTTACAGACCTGAAAACAATTATGGAAGATGAATGGGTTCCTCAATTGCAGAACCGTTTATCTATTAACCACAACAGGATGCCGGTTATATGGGATGCTGATTTTTTTATTAATAAGCCAAACAGTGAAAATGTTGCAGGAAAATATACGCTTTGCGAGATAAATGTTAGTTGTGTTTCTCCCTTTCCACCAAGCGCCATAAAATTTATAGTAGATGAGGTAAGGAACAGGATTAATAAATGAAATAAAGAAATAGTCAAATGTTTTTCCTTCTCCGCAGCATGTTATTAAAGGTTTGCAGTAAAGCCATGCACCCTGCGGGAATAAAAGAATTTCCGGATGCTATTAACAACCATTTGAAAAAGAAAAGGGGTGCTGTATTGTATAAATAAAGAAATAAAATTCTTTAACATCGTTCCGTTTAAATAAGGCGGGGTTTCTTTTAAAGTTGTATTGACTTAGCAAGCATACAAAAATGCGCCAGAAAGAATACTGGTCATCTATAATTAGTTTTTATGAACTGGTGTATATTTATACTTTGTAAATCACTTTACACCTGCAACTAAACAAATATAGAATTAATGACAAACAAGAAGATACCTGACATTATACAAGCTTCAGAATTACTGAAACTATATAAATCTGAAAACTTAATTATTGCTGATGTCAGCAATCATAAAACTGCCAGGAATAATTATGAAGAAAAGCATTTAGACGGAGCTTTATTTGTTGACATGGATACACAATTAGCAGACATTAAACAGGATTTATCAAACGGAGGAAGACATCCATTACCATCCATTACAAAGTTTTCTCAAACATTATCAGATTTAGGTATAACAAAAGATAGCCATGTTATTCTTTATGACGATAAGAATGGCGCCAATGCAGCAGCCCGTTTTTGGTGGATGCTTAAAGCTGCCGGACACGAAAAAGTACAAGTGCTTAATGGCGGATTGACAGAAGCTGAAAAAGCCGGGTTTCCTGTTAACTCAAAGATTAGCGTTCCTGTTAAAACAGAATTATATAAAATTGAAAATTGGCATTTGCCCATTGCTGATATTGATGAAGTAGAAAAAAAGTCAGGAGATAAGAATTATATGGTGATTGATGTTAGAGACAAGGAACGATACGAAGGAAAAACCGAACCTATAGATTTAATTGCAGGACACATTCCCGGAGCTATTAATGTTCCTTATACAGAAAATTTTAACAAAGATGGATTGTTCCTTAGCCCGGACGAATTAAAAACAAAATATCAAAAAGTTTTCGGTGACGTCAGAAATGAAAATATAATAGTTCATTGCGGTTCAGGTATAACAGCCTGTCACACTATTTTGGCAATTGCCTATGCGGGTTTTGATATTCCTGAATTATACGTTGGTTCATGGAGCGAATGGTCCAGAAACAATAAAGAAATTGCAGTAAGTAATAAATAAAACGAATCAACTTTCTGACTCAGGTATTCCACCGGGATTATCTGTTTTAAATAATTCTGGCTTTATTGCATCGGGAATTAGCATTACAAAAGCCCGATAAATAGGAGATGAATTTGATGGAACCAGGTTTGCCTGGAAAAGACTTGAACCAAAAGGGATTTCGGCGTTCCGGGTTCGCGTTCCCTTTAAACTTATAACCATCATCTCTAAGCATGTTAACAATACTTTACGGGTACATTGCTTTTAAATAAGTAAAAAAGTTCGGATTTTGTATCAGCATAATTGATAATTAATAATTGATAGTAGTTAAAAATGGTATTCGTTCATCTAAATCCGCCCTTATGTCAATATCTCTACTTAAAAATTTATGCTTTGTTATACTCCTGGGAGCCTGTGCACCAGCAAAACGTAATAGCAAACAAATTGTAAATAACGATTCCCCAGATACTACCGGTACAGCACAACTCATTATAGCTGCTGATAAAAAACCTAAGTCGTTAATGGATCTTCCACAAACACAGAATGGAGGTTTTGTGCTGGCACCTGGTTTTTATGAAGCGGAATTTAAAACTTATTGTTTACAGCCGGGCACTCCTGATCCTTCACCTGGGGATGCTTATTTGCAGGGCCCCGTTACAGGTTACCGAAAAGATATTGTAGAAACTGTTTTATTAAACTCAAGGGAAAAGCCACAGCTTAATCAAAGAAATATTCAATTATTGTTATGGTCGGTGGTTAGTGGCGCTGATTTCAATAAACTTTCTTACCAGGTACAGGCAGATGCCATGCAATTATTAACATCCAAACAAATTTTTAAATTAAAAGGAGGAGTTGCCGGTGTTATAAAAACAGTTTCTTATTCAACGGGAATATTAAATGCTAACAGGGACATGCAGCGCCTGTTTGAATTAGGCAATTCGTCTTATGAAACCTATGAACGTTTAGCGGTGAGGAAAGAGCCTTCTCAAATCAGGCGTAGCGGTGTAAAATACGATCAATGGTACAGGCAGAAAGAAAATTATTATATCAGGTATTTCCCCGTGAGTTATCAGAAAGTAAGGATACAGGTTTATGTACCTGATGGTTTGATGGATGCGGATGCTAAAGTGGCAGGTGAATATGTAGTATTTGATCCCACGGGTCAGCAGGCCATTCCGGTTTTTACCAATGCGCAACGTTTGGGCATAGGAGCACCGGTGCTGGATATTCTCAGGGCCATTATACAGGTAAACAAAGGTTCAGGTAATCCAAAGAAATTACCTGAAAAAAATAAAAAGATTGATCCCTCAAACAAAAAGTTATAATACTAATTGTTTTAATTCAAAAATTTTCTTCCGGAGAAACTCTCATTGGTGCAGTTGTTCCATAAGATTCGACTTTGTCAAATAATATTGCCCTGGTTACATCGGGGAACAAGTATTACAAATGCCCGGTTCAATTGGTATCATGTTACTACCATCAACTCTGCTTAATTTTCTTCTCCTGTTTATTCAATTAAAGCAGTTTATAATATTGATTTAACAGCTCGGGTCAATTCATCAATTTCTTCTATGGTATTGTAGTAATGCGGAGAAACCCGGATAGCCCATTGAACATCCTTTTCATCAAAATCAATTACTGCATAATTACGAAAACTGGCTACCACATTTATTTTTCGTTGCAAAAGTTGGTTAACAATATAATCCGGGGTTAAATGATTCACGGTGAAAGTAACTGAGCTGCTTAACTCCGGACCTCTGTCCAGCAATTTCAATTTATTTACTTCTGCCAATTGCATACGTAAATACGCTGACAGGTATTTTATTTGATTCCATATTCTCTCTTCTCCCACGGTGAGGCAATATTTAATTGCTTCGCTGCTACCTGTTACAAGCGCATAGGCAAACTCCCAATCTTCAAATCTTTTTGCATCTGCCTGTTGCCTGTATTCGTCTTCTTCAATCCATTCAGCACCTCTCATATCAATGAACAAGGGTTCCAATCCGGTTTGTAAAGCCCTGTCCGAGATATACAAAAACCCTGTGCCCCTTGGTCCTCTTAAAAACTTGCGATTGGTTACACTTAAAAAATCACATCTTAATTTCCGCACATCCAGTTTCATTTGACCTGCTGACTGACAAGCATCCAGAATGTACCATGTTTTATCACCATGCTGCTTTTGATAACGGGCATAAATTTCTGCGATTTCTTTTACGGGCTGAACCAAACCGGAATTAGTGGGTATATGTGTTATTGCAAAAAGTTTGGGCCTCAGTAAAAATAATTTTTCTTCAAGGTCAGTTAAATCAATCCCGCCAATTGGCGAATTTTTTATCCTTATAATATTTATACCAAATCTTTTTTTAATTGAAAGAAATTGAATTTGATTAGAGATACAGTCATCACAATCCGTCAGAATGGTATCACCAGGTATAAACGGAATAGAGGATAATGCTCTTGTATAGGAATCAGTAGCGCTTGCGGTAAATGCAATATTAGATGGCTTGCAATTGATTAA
>JBLMVP010000299.1:0-8941 GCA_050256755.1 Sphingobacteriales bacterium
GAAAATTTTTAAATTCCGGTTTGGAAAAATCTTTTACTCCATCCCAGGTGGGCATACCAATTAAATTGACAGAATATTTTTTTGAAAGCCCGGCACAAATGGAAGCCAGTTTTCTGCCAAAGTTTTCATCCATTGAACCCGCAACTATGGTATTTATCCTGTTACTGTCCAGCTGGTTTTGAATATTGGCAACTGTAAATGAATCAGGTAAATTAATAACCGGAAAGTTTAAAAGTGGTTTATCATTATTACCCAGATTAAGTTTGGTGAATTGTGCAGCAATCCTGTCTTCTGTACTTCCTTTTTTACGGAATAATACCAGTTTGGATGTAGGCACAGATTTAACTATATAATTATAAATAGCCCAGCAATGTGTATTTAAAGTTGAATTAAGAATTACTGTAAAAGGATTACCGGTAATGCCGCCATCATTTGGATAAGTTGCAGAAATAAAGGGAATATTATTTTTTAAAGCAATATCAGCCAATTGTTTAAAATCGTTTCCGCTGGCAGAGCCAATCATTAAATCAAGTGAATCAAAAGCATGAGTTTGTATTAATGCACTGATGTTTTGATCTTTTGATTTGATATCATAAATAAAAGCTTTTACTGAATGGTTATTGGTAGTGATGGTGTCTAATGCAATTTGTGCTCCTTCGGTGAATTCCAATCCCGGAATTACCAGCCTGGGCATTTGTTTATCATACTTGTATTGCATGCCGTTAAAAACAGAATCAAAATAAATGGGGGCAAATATTCCAATCCGAAAAATTTTTTCTGAAGCAGAATCTGTTTGTGCTTTTACAGACAAATTAATTGACAGTAAAAGAATTCCAATTAGGTATAGAATATTTTTTTTCATATAGTCTGCATTCTAAAAAATAAATCAACTCCTGACTGTTAACATGTAGTTTCTAACAGCTTTTTACTCCCACTCAATAGTGGCTGGTGGTTTACTGCTGATATCATATACCACCCGGTTAATTCCTTTCACATTATTAATGATGTCATTACTAACCTTAGCTAAAAATTCATAAGGTAAATGTGACCAGTCTGCCGTCATTCCATCTACAGAAGTTACCGCTCTTAACGCTACAGTAAATTCATAGGTTCTTTCATCGCCCATTACCCCCACACTCTTTACCGGTAGCAAGATGGCTCCTGCCTGCCAAACGGTTGCATACAATCCACTCTTCTTTAAATTATCTGTATAAATAGCATCTGCTTCCTGCAATAACCGTACCTTCTCCTCGGTTACTTCCCCTAAAATACGGATAGCGAGACCCGGTCCCGGGAAAGGATGACGGTTAATCATATCTGCGGGAATACCTAATTCCAAACCTACTTTTCTTACTTCATCTTTAAATAAATAGCGAAGTGGTTCTATTAATTCCAAATGCATCTTTTCAGGCAAGCCACCTACATTATGATGCGATTTTATAGTGGCCGATGGCCCATGTACTGAAACGCTTTCAATAACATCCGGGTAAATGGTTCCCTGCCCCAGCATTTCTATTCCTTCCAGTTTATGAGCTTCCTCATTAAAAATATCAATAAATAGTCCGCCAATTATTTTTCTTTTTGTTTCAGGGTCAGGATGACCGGCAAGTTTAGTGTAAAAATGTTCTTTGGCATTGATACCTTTTACATTCAGGCCAATTGAATTGTATGTTTTTATTACCTGTTCAAATTCATTTTTGCGTAACACTCCATTATCTACAAAAATTCCAAATAATCTTTCACCAATAGCCCTATGAATTAATGTAGCTGCGACAGTAGAATCTACTCCACCACTCAATGCCATAATTACTTTGCGGTTACCAATCTGTTTTTTTAAATTTTGAACTGTATCATTAATAAAATGTGCCGGTGTCCAGTCCTGCTGGCAGCCACATATATTTACCAGAAAGTTTTTTATAATTTTTCTTCCTTCAACTGAATGATAAACTTCCGGATGAAATTGTATGCCAAACAAAGGACAGTTTCCATTGTCGTTTTTACGAAAGGCTGCAATAGGAATATTTTCTGTAGTTGCCAGTAATTCAAAATCAGCAGGCAATTCTAAAATAGTATCTGCATGGCTCATCCAAACCTGGCTGTTTTCAGCAACGTCTGCCAATAAAACATTTTCTTTTTGCCGGTGAAGATGGGCACGGCCATATTCTCTTTTCTCCGATTTTTCAACCCGTCCACCAAAAAGCTTGGCTGTTAACTGTGCACCATAACAAATACCCAGTACGGGTAGTTTTTCAATCATAGATTTTACGTCTACCACCGGTGCATTTGGGTCGTTCACCGAAAAGGGGCTGCCCGATAAAATAATGCCTTTTAAATTAGCCTCGTATTCAAATGGTTTGTGGTAAGGGATGATTTCGCAAAATACGTTGGCTTCACGCACAGCACGGGCAATTAGCTGGGTAAACTGGGAACCAAAATCGAGGATGAGAATCTTTTCTGTCATGGTGCTGCGAAGGTAACAATCAATTAATAATCCAGGATGAAGAATAAGGTGTTAAAGGCTAAATAAAATGGGCCGCCTGCTTCAATAATAATAATATTTTCTATCTTGCAGCATTCTTTCCAACTTACAACCTTCCAGTACCGGTTATCCGGAATTTTAATCAATTTTGTAATCTATTAATTTACACTGTCATGAGAAATTTATTTGTATTGGCCGGTCTATTTATTGTTGTATTTACTCAGCAATCCTGTCGTGTGGTAAATGGCAACCATAATGTGGTTTCAGAAACCAGAAGTATAGGGTCTTTTTCAGAACTTAGTTTAAGCGGGTTTAGTAATGTATATCTTACCCAGGGCAACGCAACAGAGTTTAAGATAACAGGGGAGAGCAATATTATTAATTATATCCGGGTGAGGGTTGAAGGAGACCGGTTAATTATTGGAACAAAGAATGGTGTAAACCTGAATACGCATGAGCCTGTAAATATTTATATAACCACACCCGATATTGAAAAGATTTCAGTGAGTGGGGCGGGTGATGTGATAAGCCAGAATAAATGGACATTAGATAAAGGGATTGAATTACATTCATCCGGTGCGGGTAAAATAAAAGCAGAATTAAACAGTCCTGATGTAGATATAAGAGTGAGTGGTGCAGGCGATGTTATTTTATCAGGGGAAACAAAAGATCTGAAAATAAGTATATCAGGCGCCGGAAAAGTAAAAGCTGAAAATTTAAAATCAGAAAATGCCGAGGTGAGAGTAAGCGGAGCAGGCGATGCCAATGTATTTGCCAGTGTGTATTTAGATGCCCGTGTAAGTGGTGCCGGTAAAATCAATTATTGGGGTAACCCGCAAAAAGTAGACAGTCATGAAAGTGGTGCAGGGGATATTAACAGGAAATAGGCGGTAAGCTGACAAGGCACAATGCCCCAAATTTAAAATCCAATGGCCAGCAGTAAACAACAAGGTGCAAGGTAAAGTAATAAAATTTTAGTAAGATATATAACTACGATTGGGCAGACTATTTGAGTTTGGTAATAATTGCAAGTTGGGTATTTATTACTTATGAATTGAGTAAAAGAGAAGTTGACTAATAATAAAAATAAAACCCGTCTATATAGAAGACGGGTTTATAATATCTAAAAGATAATTAATTCCAGAACTATTTGGCTAAGCTATTTACTTTTTTAGCCAGTTTGCGTTTTAAATTAGCTGCTTTGTTTTTGTGTATGATACCACGTTTGGCTAATTTATCAATTTGACTTTCTACAGTTGGTAATTGCCCGGTGGCTTCTTTATTATCAGTAGTTGCTCTTATATCACGAATTGCATTACGGGTTGTTTTACCATAATAACGGTTTCTTTCGTTACGTTTGGTAGCCTGACGCACATCTTTCTTCGTAGCCTTATGATTTGCCATACATTAAATTTAGGGTCGCAAAGGTAAAGGCAGGATGGGGAAATACCAAAAATTTGATAAGCTTATTCTTAAAAAAGCGGAATAAAGATTCCCTGCTACAAAAGAGCCAACATCCCACAAGAAGGTTTGGGAGCAAATGCAGGGGAACTAAGTTTCAAAGCTGACTGCAAAAAACTAAAAATCAATCCGTAAATAGCTTGAGCAGCTTGACAATAGATGGTTTTTTCACCGATATTTGCAGTCCATTCTTAAAAGGTTTGCTTTATCAAATGAAAGATTTCCAATATATCACCAACTCTTCACCAGCCTATATAGAAAGTTTATACCAGGAATTTGTAAAAAACCCGGAAGGTGTAGACCCGGATTACCGTAAGTTTTTTGAGGGTTTTGATTTTGCTGTATCCCAGGCAAAACCAGCGGCTACAAATGGTAAGGCAACTGTAGTTGCTGCACCAACTGCTGAAGAGGTGGATTGGTTGCGTGAAGTGAGGGCTTATCGTATGATATTGGGCTATCGTAACAAAGGTCATTTAATTGCTAAAACAAACCCAATCCGAAAACGCAAAGACAGAGGGGCCAATTTAGATCCTGGTTTTTTTGGTTTTACGGAAGATGATTTAGATAAAGAATTTTATGCAGGCAACCTTATAAGTTTAG
This sequence comes from Sphingobacteriales bacterium, assembly GCA_050256755.1. Taxonomy (GTDB): domain Bacteria; phylum Bacteroidota; class Bacteroidia; order Chitinophagales; family Chitinophagaceae; genus AWTP1-9. Next base: position 4,541 of record JBLMVP010000299.1, read on the forward strand.
GAAATACAACACTCAGAAATATTATTAAACACCTGGAGCAATGCTATGCTTCGCATGTTGGTATAGAATTTAAATATATCAGTGATCAGAAAAAAGTAGATTGGCTAACGAATGAAATGGAAAAGAAATTTCTTTCTCCATTGTCACTCAATAAAAAGAAAAGAATCCTGGAGAAACTGAACCAGGGTGTAATGTTTGAAAAGTTTTTACACACCAAATACATTGGTCAAAAAAGGTTTTCGTTAGAAGGTGGTGAAACAACTATTGCCGCGTTAGATGCCATCATCAATATTGCAGCTGATTATGAGGTACATGAAGTTGTTATTGGTATGGCGCACCGTGGAAGACTGAATATACTGGCGAATATAATGGGTAAAACGTATGAACAAATATTCAGTGAGTTTGAAGGAACAGCCAAGGTTGACCAGACAATGGGAAGCGGTGATGTAAAATATCATATGGGTTTTGGCAGTGAAGTGCAAACAGCAGAAGGTAAAACCATGCATTTAAAATTAATGCCCAACCCTTCTCACCTGGAAGCAGTGGATCCAGTTGTTGTTGGTTTTTCAAGAGCCAAGGCAGATATCATGTATGAAAGTAATTTTGATAAAATACTTCCTATATTAATTCATGGTGATGCGTCCGTTGCAGGGCAGGGTATAGTGTATGAAGTTTTACAGATGAGTGAGTTGGATGGATATTATACTGGCGGGACTATTCATTTTGTTATCAATAATCAAATTGGTTTTACCACCGATTTTGAAGATGCCAGGAGTTCTGATTATTGCACATCATTAGCTGCAATGATTCATGCACCGGTATTGCATGTAAATGGTGATGATGCAGAAGCGGTAATTAAATGTGTGGAAATTGCTACCAGATACCGCCAGGAATTTAACTGTGATGTGTTTATTGATATGGTTTGTTACCGTCGACACGGACATAACGAAGGTGATGACCCTAAGTTTACGCAGCCACATTTGTATGCGTTGATTGATAAGCATCCAAATCCCCGTGAAGTATATACTACGTTTTTATTAGAGAATGGCGAAGCTGATGCAAAAGAATTAGCCAAAGAAATGGAGAAGAAATTCTGGGGCGATTTACAGGAACGGCTGGATGAAATAAAGCAAAATCCTCTGCCTTATCATTACCAGACTCCTGAACTGGCATGGAAAAGTTTAAGAAAAGCTGTACCAGATGATTTTGATAAATCACCCGTCACCAGCATCAGCGAAACAAACTTTAAAAAGGTATTTGATGCAATAATGAAATGGCCAGTTGATTTTAAGCCATTGAAAAAGGTGGAGAAAATCATCCAGGATAAGATAAAACTTTTTGCCGAAGAAAATAAAGTAGATTGGGCGACAGGTGAATTAATGGCTTATGGAAGTTTGTTACTCGAAGGAAAAGATGTGCGGATGAGCGGACAGGATGTTCGCCGTGGTACTTTCTCTCACCGTCATGCTGTGCTGCGTGATGAGAATACAGATAAAGCTTATAACCGGTTAAGCGAAATAGATGGGGCAACCGGGCAATTCAGAATTTATAATTCTTTATTAAGTGAATATGCTGTGCTTGGTTTTGAATATGGTTATGCCTTAGCTAATCCCAATGCATTGGTATTGTGGGAAGCACAATTTGGAGATTTTTGTAACGGGGCGCAAACCATGATTGACCAGTTCATCAGCGCCGGTGAACAAAAATGGAACCGTATGAATGGTGTTACCATGTTGTTGCCGCATGGATATGAAGGGCAGGGTCCTGAACATAGCAGTGCAAGGATAGAAAGGTTTTTACAGATGGGTGCAGAGATGAATATGGTAGTAACCAATATTACAACAGCTGCTAATTTATTTCATGCTCTTAGAAGGCAATTGGCATGGCCTTTCAGAAAGCCGCTGATTAATTTTTCACCAAAAGCAAATTTGCGTCATACGGGCAGCTATAGCCATTTGAATGAATTTATTGGTGGTGGGTTTAAAGAATTGATTGATGATAGTTATGCAGATGCAGCAAGCGTAACTAAAGTGTTACTTTGCAGCGGTAAAATATATTTTGATTTGGCTGAACGCAAGCAAAAAGCTTTGCGCAAAGATGTTGCTATCATAAGAATGGAGCAATTGTATCCATTGCCTATGAACCAGCTTATGAATTTGTATGAGAAATATAATAAAGCAACCTGGTTTTGGGTGCAGGAAGAGCCACTGAACATGGGAGCTGCTTCCTTCTTACAAATGAATATGAAAGGAATTAATTACGGTATCATCAGCCGAGCCCCTGGTGCTGCTACTGCAACAGGATATGCTAAGGTGCATAAACAGGAGCAGGAAGAAATTATTGAAACAGCGTTTTCAATTTAAACCAGTAACAAGAAACCAGAAACCAATTTTATGATTGATATAAAAGTTCCAACAGTTGGTGAATCTATTAACGAAGTTACTTTGTTAAAATGGACAAAGAAAGATGGAGATTATGTAGAGAGAGATGAAGTGATTGCTGAATTAGAAAGTGAGAAAGCAACCTTTGAAGTAAATGCTGAAAAAGCCGGTGTGTTAAAAACATCGGCACAGGAAGGAGATACTTTAAAGATAGGAGACGTGCTGGCAAGTATTGATGAGACTGCAGCAAAACCGGAAGTTCTGACTAAAACAAATGGTTCGCCAGTTGCTGAAGCTAAAAAAGAAGCACCAGCAAAAGTTGAAGAAAAAAAACCTGCTGCTGAAACTAATGTAGCTGATGTAAAAGCAACACCCGTTGCTTCTGCTATTATTGCTGATAAAAAAGTTAATCCTTCAACTATTACTCCATCAGGTAGCGGTGGAAAAATTTTGAAAGACGATGTACTGGCTGCATTAAATAATCCGGGAACAAAACCCGGTACTGTTCTATTTGGCCGCGATGAAAAAACGCAGAAGATGAGCAACCTGCGCAAAACAGTCAGCCGCAGGTTAGTAGAAGCAAAGAATACAACAGCTATGCTCACCACTTTTAATGAAGTGAACATGCAGCCCATTATGGATATCCGTACTAAATACAAAGATAAGTTTAAAGAAGTGCATGGCACCAATCTTGGTTTTATGAGTTTCTTTACCAAGGCTTGTACTTATGCGTTGCAGGAATGGCCGGCTGTAAATGCTTATATAGATGGAGAAAATATTATTTATCATGATTATTGTGATATTTCAATAGCAGTGTCTGCGCCAAAAGGATTAGTAGTTCCTGTTATCCGCAATGCAGAAAGTTTAAGCATGTCAGCTATTGAAAGGAAAGTGGTAGAATTGGCATCTAAAGCAAGGGATAGCAAGTTGACGATGGAAGAGATGACGGGCGGAACATTTACGATTACCAATGGTGGTGTATTTGGTTCATTAATGAGTACACCTATTATTAATATTCCCCAATCAGCTATATTGGGAATGCATAAGATTGAAGAGAGACCTGTAGTGGAGAATAAACAAATTGTTATTCGTCCAATGATGTACCTGGCTTTGAGTTATGACCATCGTATTATTGATGGAAGAGAGAGTGTAAGCTTTTTGGTGCGGGTGAAAGAATTATTAGAAAATCCTGATCAATTATTGTTTGGTAAAGACCCGGTGAAGGCGTTGTTAGAGGTTTAATGGTTTATAGTTTGAAAGTTTTAAAATTGTTTTAGCGATTGTTTTTTGCAATCGCTTTTTAATTTTGATAAAATGAGCCGTTATCATTCCTATCTTACTGCCGCAGTTTCCCTGATTGAAAAATATCCGGGTGGAGAGCCATTGGCTAACTATCTTAAAAAGTTTTTCAGCAGTAATAAAAAGTATGGTTCAAAAGACAGGAAAAATATCAGTCAGTTGTGTTATTGTTATTTTCGCCTGGGGAAATCATTGGCTGATATGCCTGCTGAAGAAAAAATAATTACAGGTTTATTTCTGTGTTCAAATGAATTCAATGAATTATTGTATAATTTAAAACCTGCGTGGAATGAAAAAGTAATGTTGAGTTTAGCGGAAAAGTGGTCAATGGTCAATAGTGAAAGGATAATTGAAAATATTTTTCCGTGGAAAGATGAATTGAGTGCTTGAATAGATTATGATTTTCTTAGTAAATCGTTTCTAATACAACCTGATTTGTTTTTACGTATAAGACCGGGATATAAAGAACAGGTGTTGAATAAGTTTAAGGCTTCGGGTTTAAAGTTTGAAGTAATTGATGAGAATTGTATAGCATTGCCCAATTCTTCAAAAATAGAAGATATAGTTACATTAAATAAAGAAGTAAACATCCAGGATTATAATTCGCAAAGAGCAGGGGAGTTAATGCAACTGTCAACTATCAACCTTCAACCTTCAACTTACAAAGTATGGGATTGCTGTGCAGCCAGCGGTGGTAAATCTATTTTAGTAAAAGATGTAT
>JBLMVP010000300.1:0-5687 GCA_050256755.1 Sphingobacteriales bacterium
TTATTTTGATTATAGTCATATCTAAAATGGTCACCTGTTCTAAGCGTTATTTTGCCGTAGAAATTATAAGTTACCCCCCCTACATTATCCTTTAAACAAATATCACTGAGCTTGTATTTTATAATACTGTCATTCGGGGTAATAATTATGATTGTTAACTTGGATGAAATACATAAAAAATGATTACTTACTTCAAAAATTGATTCGGGGTTGCTTTCTAATTGTATTTTTTTTAAAAAATCATTATTATGGGGGTTAAATATTTTTCCATTATAATAATAGCATAATTCTTTACTAAAAGTTCCTATCCATACCCTGCCTTTACTGTCTGCATTTACTTTTATAACCTCATTATCCGGCAGGCCATCCTTTACGGTAAAGTTCTTAAAGTGTGTGCCATCGTACCGGCTTAATCCATTTTCAGTACCAAACCACATGAAACCATCTTTATCCTGGCACATAGAATATACAATAGAACCGGCAAGCCCATCTTTTATGTTATAATTAATATAATGGAAAACCTGTGCTTTGACATTAACTGAAGAAAAAAGAATTATAAGCGCTGATAATAACCGCATTTATTGTTGTAATTACATGATGAATGTAATAAAAAAAACCCTGCTTGATGACAGAGTTTTAATAAAAGTACAGCAGTATAAAATCCTGACAATAATTGTTGAATTTTCCACTGCTGTTACTTAAATATAATAAGGCTTTTAAATACAATAAGGCTTTCTTGAATATTGTTTTTCCAGAAAACCGGAAAAATTCCGTACAATTAAGTTTATGTATAAAAATAAGGTTTCATAACTTTTAGTGATGCTACAATTGTATAGATGTGTATTTTTTTATTGTTTTCGTGTTGATTTGATTGTTTGCGGGGGCAACGACTATTTAAAGGCACCAAAGTCTTTTTATGCTGAAGCGCTATTCTTTTCAAGAATGCAAGTGTTGTATTATATTTTCCCGTATTCTGATGTATGAAAGAAAAAATATTATACCTGGCCGTGAAATGAGATGGAAATTATATTTCTTGCCTGGTAGATATTATAAGATATTATATCGCAGACGGGTGCATTAAACGGCTTGGAAAATTGATTGTGGTCATAAAAAACCCGCTTCCTGAAAAAGAAACGGGTGAATATGCATGAGAAAACTGTTACCAATTACTGAAACGTATCCCAATTGAATAAGGAGTCCAGTCCAATCCTTTCTTCCAGATATTTTTAGTGGCATAACTTCCATACAACCTTACTTCACCAAGATTTAATTCGCCTATATATGAAATTTTGAAAGGTTCTAAATCAAAATCATCACGGATTTTTTGCTTGCCATTTTCTTTACTTTTTAATTTCTGGCGGGATGAATATAAATACCCTGCACTTACGCCGGCACTAAAACCAAACCCTCTGCGTCTTTCAGGCGTGAAGTTGAAATTAACCATCATGGGTACAGTGATGTAATCTGCAGCCAGTTTGTTTTTACTGTAATTGATATTATCCATCACCACTTTTGTTGGACTTTTTTCAAAACGTATGTTTTCTTTAAACCGGTAATTATACATTTCTAACCCCATTCCGTATTTCAAATTAAATACATGCTTAACCACATTTAGTTTTTGCATGAAAAACCAGATGTTAACATTAGTTGTTTTTCCTGTGCGGGTATCAAACCAATCTGCATTACTTCCTGGGGCAAATGCTTGTGCGTCCGTTCCGGAATAGTTTGTTTTATCTTTGAAGCCGGCAAAACCAATATCCAGGATGCCCCAATTCGTTTCAACATTATTGGGTTTATCATGATGCCTCCGGGTAATTTCTATACTTGTTCCACTATCTCTGTCATCTGTTCTGGGTCCTTTCCTTTTAATAATAATAAGTCCGCCAACCCTGATGGTATCAACATGATTATTACCTGATTGTATTGTATCTGTTTGTGCTAATACACTAAATCCTGTCATTGTACCGAGTAATAAAAATAAAATTCGTTTCATAATTCCTCCTTTTAATATGATGATAGGTTTTTGTTTATTTGGCCAGTGCTATAGCAAAACTGCCTATGTATAATTTTTTATCTTTTTCTTCATTGTTGTTTCCGCGGCGGTCAACTAATCTCTTTACTTTTCTGAACAAACCACGCAAGCCGCTTTTTTGTACTTTATCATCGCTTACAGAAAACACACCGATACTTGTTCTATTTTCTTCTTCTTTATAAGAAGTTGTAAGGGCGTTTTCATTTATTGTTTCCGGTCCTACTGCTTTGTCAACTATTTCAACCGGGTTAGCTATTATTCCCTTTGGCACGTCTGCCTTGGCTCCTATTTCATTCGGTTGCGTAACGATTGCAACATTACCTACAGATTCAAATTGTTTTCCTAAGTCTTTTGATTCATTAGCCTTTATTAAGCTTGACGCAATGCTATTTTGATTTGTTACAGGTACGACTTGTTTTTTATTTTCTTTCGCATTTGAATTAACAACAGTAATATTTTGTTGAGTTGATTTTGGGGTATTATCTTTTTGTTTAACATCGTCATCATTTTTCTTATCATCAACTGCTGCAATATTTTTTTCTTCTGTGGATTGCTGATTGATTACAGAATTTTCTTTTGGTTGAAGAATAGTGTTGTTAGATGGCAGTTCTTTCTTAACAATAACTGGACCTTTATCTATTGGGGTTTTATTGAAGAATAATATGCCGGCCGTTAAAATAATTCCTATAAATACTGCAGCTGCCGCAAACCTCATCCAGCTGATTGGAAGAACCCTGCGTGGTTCTTCTTTTTTGTATAAAAATGTTTTATCCGGGAAAACAATATTGTTATCCGCAATCAATATTGCCTGTTGCATTAAATCAAATTCCTGTTGCATTGCAGGACTGGAAGCAGTAAATTTTTCTACTTCTTTTATTTCTTCAGCGCTTAATTCATTATCAGCATATAAAAGAAAGTACTCTTCGTAATTAGAAGCATTGATAAAAGGTTCTGTTTTCATCAAGGCTGCTTTATTGATAAAATGGATTGAATCGGGAGTCAGTATAATTTGCTGAAAATTTCGGAATTCTTCCAGCAGGTCTGAGTTTTCATTTACGAATTGTTCAACCGCTTTCTTTTCTGCATCAGATAATTCATTGTCTGTGTACAGTAAAAAATATTCTTCGTAATTATTGCGGTTAATGTTCATGTTATATTACGTTTTCAAGCTTAACCAAATAGCTTTTTAATTGTAAGCGGGCACGGTGCAAATAAACTTTAACCTGGCTTTCATTTAATCCCGTAATCTGTCCAATTTCTTCGTAACTGTATCCTTCATAATCTTTTAACAGCACCAAACTTCTTTGCGTTTCATTTAACCTTTGTAAAGCCTGTTCCAATACTTTTTTAATGTTATGAACCGGTCTTTCGCTCCCACGCATTTCTTCAGCAAATTCTTCTTTTAATGTAATCCGTTTATGCTTGCGTATAAAATCTATCATCTGGTTGTAAGCAATCGTAAAAAGGTAAGATTTGCTTTTATTATTATCCACTTCCTCTCTTTTCACCCAAAGTTTTTCAAAAGCGCTTTGCACCACGTCACGGGAATCTTCCTCGTGCCGGAGGTTTTTGAGGATAAAACGATATACGTTATCCGCATAATCAGTTACACATTGGTTATACTCTTGAACTGTCATATACTCTTTCTGCAGGAATAAAATTAGTCTGATACTGTCATTAACAGATATAATACGTATATAAACGGTAATAGTTACAGGTTAAACTGTTTAAATTATCTTAATGAAGAAATGGGGAAATAGCCTGTATATTAAGGAGTTGGCCGGAATAAGTGTCCCAAAAAATTAGTCCACTATTGGATTTTTTTTCTTCAATAGCTTTTTGTTTTGGGCAGGTGGATTTACAACATACTTTTTTAGGAGCAGTAGCGGCAACGGGGTGATGTTTTACGGCAGCGAAAACCAGTGAAAAAATAAATATGGTTACTAAAGCGGCCAAGGTTGTTTTCTTCATAAACATCCATTTTGCAGTGGCGAAACTACGTTATTGAGAAAGCGTTTACAAGTTTTTGGCGTTAATTAATGTTAAACTTGTCCGCCCTTTTACATTTGAGACGGCAAAATGAGAAAAATGTTACAGGAAATTCTTATTTCCTCCCCGGAGGTGGGTGGGTGTGAGGTAAAAATTCGATAGGTTTGCAGCATATAATCTTACAGATATGAATGAGAAATTAGTGGAACGCATCCGCCAGGAAGTGGAAGAAATAAAGCAATCAGGTTTATACAAAACAGAAAGAATAATTGAATCTGCGCAGGGTGCCGAAATAAAAGTAAGTGGAAAAATTGTACTGAACTTTTGCGCTAACAATTACCTGGGTTTATCGTCTCATCCAAAGGTTTTGGCTGCAGCTAAAAAATATATTGACCATCGTGGTTATGGAATGAGCAGTGTACGGTTCATTTGCGGTACACAGGATATTCATAAAGAGCTGGAAGCAAAAATTTCAAAATTCCTAGGGACGGAAGATACCATTTTATATGCCGCTGCTTTTGATGCCAATGGTGGTGTGTTTGAACCTTTGTTTAACGAAGAAGATGCAATCATCAGTGATGCATTAAACCATGCTTCCATTATTGATGGTGTTCGCTTATGTAAAGCACAGCGTTTCCGTTACGAACATAATAATATGGATGATTTAGAAGCAAAGCTGAAGGAAGCCGCTGCTTTACGCAACCGGGTTATTGTAACCGATGGTTCTTTTAGCATGGACGGAACAATTGCCCGGTTGGATAAAATTGTTGAATTGGCGGAAAAATATGATGCGGCCATTATGATTGATGAGTGTCATTCATCTGGTTTTCTGGGAAAAACAGGAAGAGGCACACATGAATATCGCGGAGTGATGGGTAAAATTGATATCATTACCGGAACATTAGGTAAAGCATTAGGCGGGGCAAGCGGTGGGTTTACCAGCGGAAGAAAAGAAGTAATTGATATGCTTCGTCAGAAATCAAGACCTTATTTGTTTTCCAATACACTGGCGCCATCTATTGTTGGTGCATCTATTGTGGTACTGGATATGCTGAGTGAAACAACGGAGTTAAGGGATAAACTGGAATCCAACACTAAATACTTCCGCAGTAAAATGACCGAAGCAGGGTTTGATATAAAGCCTGGCGAGCATCCAATCGTTCCTATTATGTTGTATGATGCGGTGCTGGCGCAAAACTTTGCAGCCCGTTTGCTGGAAGAAGGTATTTATGTAGTTGGATTTTTCTTCCCGGTGGTACCAAAAGGCCAGGCAAGGATCCGAGTTCAGTTAAGTGCAGCCCACGATCAGCAACACCTGGATAAAGCCATAGCTGCATTCACCAAAATTGGTAAAGAACTGGGAGTATTAAAAGTAGTAGAAGCGTAATTCATTTATATATTTTAAAATAAAAAGGATGGGGTTATTGCTTCATCCTTTTTACTTTTGCCCCACAAAATTTTCATATGAAGAAGCTGTTGTACTTATCTGCTGTTGTTCTGCTGTTTTCCTGCACCCTCAATAAACCCAAGACAGATGATTTAAAAAAATATTTTGATGAATACAAAGTAGAAGGAACTTTTGGTATCTACGATAATGGAAGGGGAGAATTTTCTGTTTACAATATGGACAGGTTTAAACAACGCTTTACCCCAGCTTCTACTTTTA
>JBLMVP010000301.1:0-3974 GCA_050256755.1 Sphingobacteriales bacterium
ACAATACCCAAGCTTCTGTTCAAACAGATAAAATTTTAGGTAACTGGAGTATGTACAACAAGGAACCCGGAACAGCAACAATGCAAAAAACATATCCCAATCTGCTTAATGATAATCAACTTTATTTCAAAAGCGGACTTAATGAAGTCTATAAAAATACCGGATTTATATTTTTTGCAAAATCAGTAACTTACTATATCGATTCATTTTTAATAACAGAAAAAGATTCAGCTACCTGTTTTATTAATAAAAAAGACATAAATGCCGATTTTAAAAATCATATAACTGAATACTCAGGAGGAACAATAAAGATAAAGAGTATACTCCCAAATACTTTCCGTTTTACAACGAATACTAATGCTGAAAATCTCTTAATTCTAAAACAAAACAATTATAAATACTGGAGTGCCAGTATAGATGGCAAATTAACACAAATCATTTCCTCAAGTTATACGTTTATGGCAATTAAAGTCCCGCCTGGGAGTCATGAAATAACCTTTAGTTATTCACCGGATTTGGCAATAAAACTGGGGATACTTAACGTAACATCCTGTATAATATTTATACTTTATGTCATATTTATAAGCCAGAAAACTAAACGTGTTTCCCTTTCATAGCTAATGAAATTGCCGAGTCCATTAATCGCTCAGCATATGGCCTGGATAAATCATTCAGCTGTTCAATCCGGGAATGAATCAAATCTTTATCATCTCCGGCTAAAACGTCCTGTAATGCTTTTATGGCTTTTTCAGTTTCTGTAATTTCTATTACAGTTAAATATTCTTTATTCTTACTAATAAAGCTTAGCGTAGATTGAATAATTTGTTCTGCCTCTGTTTTGGCCTCGGTAATGGCCCGTGCAGCCATATCCTGTTTTGCATGGGCAATAGAATCCATCAGCATCTTTTCAACATCTTCATCTGTTAATCCATATTGAGGCTTAACTTCTATGCTTTGTCCTACCCCGCTTCTTAATTCTTTTGCATTAACCACTAAAATTCCATCAGCATTAATAAGGAAGCTTATTTCTACTTTTGGTAAACCCGCAGGCATGGCCGGTATTCCTGTTAAAATAAGCTCAGCCAGTTTACGGTTATCTTTTACCAAATCTCTTTCACCCTGGTATACTGAAATACGCATACCACTTTGTCCATCTTTTTGGGTAGTATATTGGCGTCCTACCTTAGTAGGAATTTTTGAATTTCGCGGAATCAATACATCCATTAATCCACCCATCGTTTCCAATCCCAGTGAAAGAGGTGTGATATCAAGTAAAAGAAAATCTCTGTTATTGCCAGCCAGTATATCTGCCTGTATAGCTGCACCGAGAGCTACTACTTCATCAGGATTAACTTCTGAATGCACTTTCTTCCCAAAGAAATTACTTACAGATTCTTTCACCAAAGGTACCCTTGTAGAACCACCTACCATTACTATTTCATCAATAAGGCTAACGGATAAGTCAGCATCTTTTAGCGCAAGCTTACAGCAATTAATAGTTTTATCTACCAAACTCTTAATAAGCTTATTAAATTCAAACTGGGATATTTGCAATTGCATATTCCTCATTTCATCTGAGAACAAATCGGTATTACTCAATTCTCTTTTTGCTTCCTCGGCTTTTAAACGGAATGCCTGGGCAAGGGCTCTGTCTGTTTCAAAAATTTCCGGGTGAATAGTATATTTCTCCATCCAAAATTTTACAATGGCATTATCCATATCATCACCGCCAAGATAGGTGTCACCATTTGTTGAGATTACTTCAAAGATTCCATTACTGATTTTCAGGATTGAAATATCAAAAGTTCCGCCACCCAAATCATACACTGCAATTGTTTTTTCTTCCTCTTTATTTAACCCCAGTCCATATGCAAGACTTGCAGCAGTTGGTTCGTTTATAATACGCATTACATCTAATCCTGCCAGCTTACCTGCATCTCTTGTAGCCTGTCTTTGTGAATCATTAAAATAGGCGGGCACTGTTATTACTGCTTTATTAACGGGGGTCTTTAAAATATGCTCTGCTCTTTGCTTTAATTCTTTTAAGATAAAAGACGACAATTCAATGGGAGAATAAAACTTATCTCCTGCCTGTACTTTCACCAAACGATCGGTATCATCATCAAAAATTTTATAGGTAAAAAATGAGGACTGCCCTTTTATATCATTATAAGATTTTCCCATCAGTCTTTTAGCAGAAAAAATTGTATTATGCGGATCCGTGATCAGATGCATTTTTGCTTCCTCCCCCACTACTGCATTGTTATTCTGATCAAAATATACGACTGATGGCACCAGTGAACTGCTATTATGTTCCTTAAGGGCAACAGGCTTTTTACTTTCGGGATGAATAATGGCCACCAGGCTGTTCGTCGTTCCCAAATCTATACCAACAATAATTTCTTCCTGCTGCAAACTTCCAGTAGATAAATTGATTCCAATCTTTGCCATTTCAACCTGTGATTTACTTAAAAAGGTCTATTTTTATTTTTTAAAGCACAAATTTAAGCAATGCATATTTAACCCATTAAAAAAACCGCATAGTATGCTTTTTAATTCGCTGGAGTTTATTGTTTTTTTTCCAGTAGTTACGTTTTTATATTTTCTTGTTCCCCATTCATACCGCTGGCTTCATTTATTGATAGCCAGTTGTATTTTCTATGCAGCATTTATACCGTCATATTTGCTAATTCTTTTATTATTAATTCTAATAGATTTCTCCAGTGGTATATTAATTGAAAAAAGTACTAATAACAAAAAAATATGGCTTATAACCAGTATTACAGCCAACATTGGTTTATTGTGTGTTTTTAAATACTATAATTTTTTTATTGGGAACATTAATAGCCTTACCAGTTCCCATTTTATTTTATTGAATTGGGCATTACCAATAGGGCTTTCTTTTCACACCTTTCAATCAATGAGCTATACTATTGAAGTATACAGGGGAAAACAAAAAGCCATTCATCATTTTGGATATTATGCTTTATATGTAATGTTTTATCCACAGCTTGTAGCGGGTCCTATTGAGCGACCCTATCATTTATTTCCGCAATTTTTTGCCACACAAAAATTTTCATCTCAAAAGCTATATGAAGGATTGCGCTTAATGGCCTGGGGGTTTTTTAAAAAACTAGTAATTGCAGACAGGATAAGTGAATATTCCGATACCGTTTTTAAATACCCGTCCGAAATGAACGCCGGCAATATATGGATGGCAATTTTTTATTTTGCTATTCAGATCTATGCAGACTTTTCAGGTTATTCAGATATTGCAATAGGGGCTGCAAGATGTATGGGTATTGATTTGATGATAAATTTTAATCGACCCTATTTGTCAGTCAACATTCGTGATTTTTGGACCAGGTGGCATATTTCTCTTTCTTCATGGTTCAGAGATTATTTTTATATCCCTTTAGGAGGAAACAGAAAAGGAGTCCTTAGAAAAAGGCTTAATGTGATGGCAACATTTACATTAAGTGGGTTTTGGCATGGAGCGGGATGGACCTTTATTGTATGGGGAATATTACATGGCGTATATTTAATTACCTATGATTTTCTATCTGGTATAACAAAACAAATAAGGATTTGGAATGTAATGGGATGGTTAATTACAGGTATATGTGTGGGTTTTGCCTGGATATTTTTCAGGGCATCTTCATTAGAGAATGCGTTTATAATTATACGTCAAAGCATTAACCTTAATAACCTAAACTGGAGAAGCATAAGTGGTTTAAAAACAATAAATACACAATATGGAAATTTTACTATGTTATTTATTTTTGCATGTATTGGATATATGTTTGTTGCGGAAAAATTTACTACGCCACTTCTGTTAAATCTAAATGAAAAAAAAATAACAGATATCGCCTTTTTCAGTATTAATTTACTGACTATCATTTTTTTTGGCATGTTTACAAAGACAAGTTTCATTTATTTCCAGTTTTAGTCATGTATATAAAACGTCTTGTTAT
>JBLMVP010000302.1:0-3432 GCA_050256755.1 Sphingobacteriales bacterium
AAAACCATAACTGTTGCTGTTGAAAGAAAAGTAAAGCACCCTATTTATGGTAAGTTCCTTAAAAAGACAACCAAGTTCCATGCTCATGATGAAAAAAATGAGTGTACAGTAGGAGATGTAGTAAAAATTATGGAAACCCGTCCGTTAAGTAAGACTAAGCGCTGGAGACTGGTTGAAGTAGTTGAAAAAGCGAAGTAATAAATTAAACAAGCTGAAGGATATTAGTTTTTGCTAATAGTTTCAGCCTCTGAAAACAAATTGTTTTAATTGCTGTAGCCCCGGCTAACAGCACAAAGCTTAAAAAAATGATTCAGCAAGAAAGCAGGTTAAATGTAGCAGATAACAGCGGTGCCAAAGAAGTTTTGTGTATCCGTGTATTAGGAAACAGCGGGCAGGATTTTGCAGGTATTGGTGATAAAATAGTTGTAACTGTTAAAGATGCATTACCGGCCGGGGGTATTAAAAAAGGAACAGTAGCCAAGGCAGTTATTGTTCGTACCAAAAATAAATTACGCCGTAAGGATGGATCTTATATCCGTTTTGATGATAACGCAGTAGTATTATTAAATGCTTCTGATGAGCCAAGAGGTACACGTATTTTTGGACCAGTAGCAAGAGAGTTGCGTGATAAGGGGTATATGAAAATTATTTCCCTGGCACCGGAAGTGCTTTAATAATTAATAATTGAAAAGATAAAATCTTTATAAAGTGAGCAACAGATTCAAACCAAAGTTTAACATTAAGAAGGGCGATTCAGTAGTAGTGATTGCCGGTGACGATAAGGACCTTAAGAAGGCCCGTAAAGTTCTGGAAGTTATCGTTGATAAATCACGTGTGGTGGTTGAAGGCGTTAACATCATTACTAAACACACAAAACCTTCTGCGCAGAATACGAAAGGTGGTATTGTAAAAAAAGAAGCTCCTATTCACATCAGCAATATTATGTTGTATGATGCAAAGAAAGGAGTGGGAACTAAAGTGAACCGCACCCGTGAAAATGGCAAGCTGGTTCGGGTATCAAAAAAATCTGGTGAAGTAATTAAATAATCCTGTTTCTGTAAAAAGTATATATACGGAATAAATTTTTAAAAGATGAGTAACACAAAATATACTCCGAGGTTAGCAGACAAGTACAAGAAAGATGTAGCCCCTGCTTTAATGAAAAAGTTCAGCTACAAATCGGTGATGGAAATTCCCCGTTTGGAAAAGATATGCCTGAACCGTGGGGTTAATGGCGCCGTTAACGATAAGAAGTTAATTGATATCGCTGTGGATGAATTGTCAAACATTACCGGTCAAAAAGCAGTAGCTACTATTTCGAAGAAAGACATCTCCAACTTTAAATTGCGTAAAGCAATGCCAATTGGTGCAAGGGTAACATTACGCGGTGTAAAGATGTATGAGTTCCTGGACAGGCTTATTGCAACTGCTCTTCCCCGTGTACGTGATTTTAAAGGGATAAATGAAAAATCATTTGACGGCCGTGGTAATTACACAATGGGTATTACGGAACAAATCATTTTTCCCGAAATTGATATTGATAAAGTAAATAAAATTACCGGTATGGATATAACCTTTGTTACTACTGCCGGTACCAATGAAGAAGCATATGAATTGCTGAAAGAATTCGGAATGCCTTTTCGTAAAAAAGATTAAACAATAAAATTCCAAACTCCGGTTACTCAATTGATAACTGGAAATTGATAATTGAAATTTTAAAAAAACATGGCAAAAGAATCTGTAAAAGCCAGGCAAAGAAAAAGAGAACGTATGGTAAAACAGTACGCTGAAAAACGTGCTGCTTTAAAAACTGCCGGCGATTGGCAGGCATTGGATGCTTTACCAAAAAACTCATCTAAAGTTAGATTAAAGAACCGCTGCCAGATAACTGGCCGCTCCAGGGGGTATATACGTTTCTTTGGATTAAGCCGTATAATGTTTCGCGATATGGCTTTAAACGGGAAAATTCCCGGCGTTAAAAAAGCAAGCTGGTAAAAAACTTGCCGGTTGCTGTAAAGCAGCCGTACAATAAATTTTTGAACTGAATAATTTGAAATATCATGGTAACTGATGCAATAGCAGACTTCCTAACCAGAATTCGTAATGCGCAAATGGCGGGACACCGGATTGTGGAAATTCCTGCTTCTAATTTAAAAAAGCGTTTAACTGAAATCCTGTATGACCAGGGTTACATTTTAAAGTACAAGTTTGAAGAGGATACCAAACAAGGTGTTATTAAAATCGCTTTAAAGTATGATCCACAAACTAAGGAGCCAGCTATTAAAACACTGGAAAGAATAAGCCGTCCTGGCTTGCGTCAATACGCAAAGCCGGAAGAATTTAAACGTGTGAAAAACGGATTGGGTGTTGCTATCCTCAGTACTTCTAAAGGAGTAATGACTGATAAGCAGGCGAAAGTGCAGAATGTAGGTGGTGAAGTTCTTTGCTATATTTATTAATTAGCTGATTTGGCAATTTGGAAATTTGAAAATGGTTTCAAATTGCAATAAACATAAAAGAATGACATTTAAGCTCTCTCTATACGGAGCTGAACACATTCGAATCTCATTTTCAAATTGTTTAATTTTCAAATTTTCAAATTTATTATGAGTCGTATAGGTAAAAAACCAGTTAGTGTTACACAGGGTGTTACTGTAACTGTTGGAAAAGACAATGTAATCACTGTTAAAGGTCCTAAAGGTGAATTGAAAGAAGTTATTGACAGGGACATTACTGTGGAATTAAAGGATGGTGAAGTTATTTTCACACGACCTACTGACCAGATTCGTCACCGTGCTATGCATGGTTTATACCGTGCGTTAGTTAACAATATGGTTAAAGGTGTAACTGAAGGATATAAAAAGAGTCTGGAATTAGTGGGTGTAGGTTTTAAAGCTTCTAACCAGGGTAACCTGCTGGATTTGTCTTTAGGCTTTTCTCACAATATTGTTTTTGAAATTCCTAAAGAACTGAAAGTAGCTACTGCCCAGGAAAAAGGACAGAACCCAATGATAAGCCTTGAAGGAATAGATAAACAATTGTTGGGTCAGGTGGCAGCTAAGATTCGTGGTTTACGTAAGCCTGAGCCGTACAAAGGAAAGGGTGTTAAATATGTTGGTGAAGTGGTACGTCGTAAAGCCGGTAAAGCTGCAGGTAAATAATTAAAAACATAATTCAGTTCCGGCAGAATCGGGACTGCTAAAAATAGATGTAATGGGTACTAAATTAGAAAGAAGACAAAAAATCCGCTATGCAGTTCGTAAGAAAATATCGGGTACTGCACAAAAGCCAAGATTGTCTGTATTCAGAAGCAATGCTGAAATTTATGCGCAGTTAATTGATGATGCAAACGGTCAGACTCTGGCTTCTGCTTCCTCAAGAGATAAAGATATTGCTGCTCAAAAAGTAACTAAGCTTGAGAAAAGCAAATTA
>JBLMVP010000303.1:0-5053 GCA_050256755.1 Sphingobacteriales bacterium
GCAAACAATTTTAAAGTATATTTTGGTAAACAAAAATGATGAAATGGCAATAAATGAATTCTTATTAATGGCAACGCATGATATTGTAAAGAGGTTTGGAGATTACCCATATGGTAACCAAAATACAGTTGAATTTCATCAGATATTCGATAAAGAATAAAAGTTAGAATTTCTTCCGACAATGCATTTATTAAAGAAAATAGTTCATTTGACAATTTATTTCATTTTAGGAAGGAGAGTGCTGTATCAAATTGAGTCACCTGTTGTAACAAAAACGAACACTCTCGTATATTTTTTCTTTGCAAAACATTGAAAACCATTTCAAAATAAAATGGCATGGTTTTCACTATTGACTATTGAGTATGCGGAACACTACTAAAAGATGAAAGAAGAGAATTGTTTGTGCGCAGTAATTGGAAGAATTAGAAGAGCTATTACAAAAAAATCCAAATGCGGCATTACATTGAAATCCTTTCATTGTGGTGGTTACTCTTTTAAAAAATTCTATAAAGCAGATACTAGGAATTAGTTTAAACTGCCAACTATTTGCATTGACAACAATAAGTTTCCAGGCAAAAAAAGCAGCAATAGCAAACCATGTGAAGAGTTTGAGAACTGAATAATTAATCTAAACTATATGTTCAGAAATTATATTCTTACCGCTTTCAGAAATTTTGCCCGGAATAAGGCCTTTTCGCTGATTAATATCGCCGGGCTGGCCATTGGCATTAGCGCTGCGTTAGTAATTTTTATTATAGTTTATTACGAATTCAGTTTTGACAGATTTGAAAAAGATGGAAACCGAATTTACCGTGTGGTACTCGATGCGAAATTTAATGGCTCAACCGAAGCTCATACTCCTGCCGTACCAGCACCGTTGAGCAGTGCCGTTCAAAATGAAGTAACAGGCATTGACATGACAGTTCCTATTATACAATTCCATGGTGGTGATGAGGAGCATGAAACCGGGCCACAGCCGGAAATAATTTTTTTGCATCAAGAGATTTTTGATGCTACTTCAAAAGTTTCAGTAGTGGATAATTCCGGCAAACCTGTTATTTACAAAAAACAACCGCACATTGTTTTTACCAATGAGCAGTATTTTAAGTTATTGCCTTATCAATGGATAGCTGGCTCACATCAAACAGCTTTAAAAGATCCTTTTACTGTTGTACTTACTGAAAACAGGGCACAACTATACTTTCCTGATGTTGCTGCGTCAGATATTATAGGTAAACAGGTTACCTACAATGGTATTACTGTAACAGTATCTGGTATTGTGAAAGATTTGAATGAAAATACTTCTTTCGTTGCGGCGGAATTTATTTCCTTTCCAACAATTGAAAAAACCCACCTGCAGGACCAATTCAAGATGAACATGTGGGACGACTGGATACCGCATTCCCAGTTGTTTATAAAACTATCAAAAGGAAATACAGCTGAAAGGACAGCGGCGCAGTTAAATGATCTATTAGAGAAATATAATATGAATGCAGATAAAGAGTCCAATAATACAATGGCTTTTCATTTGCAGCCATTAAATGATTTACATTTCAACAGTAATTATCCTGGAATCGGTCAAAGAATTGCACATAAGCCCACCCTGTACGGTTTACTTGCCATTGCTACTTTTCTTTTGTTATTGGGTTGTATTAATTACATCAATCTTTCTACTGCACATGCATCACGAAGAGCAAAGGAAATCGGAATACGAAAAACAGTGGGGGGGTCAAAAAAACACCTGATACTTCAATTTCTTAGTGAGACTTTTTTTATAACTGTAATCGCAACTATTCTATCTGTTGTTTTAATTCCGGTATTGTTGAAAATGTTTGTGGATTTTATTCCACAGGGTTTGCAATTTGATCTATCACATAAACCAGCACTCATATTATTTTTAGTTCTGCTAACTATAGCAGTCACCTTTCTTTCAGGTTTATATCCGGCATTAATACTTTCAGGATATAAGCCTGTATTGGTTTTAAAGAATCAGGTATTTGCAAACGCTGCTCAATCGCGTCTTTCATGGATAAGAAAATCGCTTACTGTTTTTCAATTTGTGATAGCGCAATTTTTTATTATCGCGACTATTATGGTAAGTAAGCAAATAAAATTTTCTCTTAATGCAGATATGGGATTTAAAAAAGATGCTATTATTACTTTTGATGCTCCTGGTGATACTGTTGCCGCACACAGGCAGCTGCTGCTGAATACAATAAAAGCTATTCCCGAAATAGAATTAGCAAGCACAGGCTTCTTCTCAGCAGCCGATGAAGGTGTTGCCTTTTCCAATATATCCTATAATGAGAAAAATGGCAACAGGTCCAATGTACAAATAAGGTGGGGTGATCCCGATTACCTGGATGTTTACCAGATAAAATTACTGACGGGAAAGAATGTAGGGCCGAGTGATACTTTGAAAGAATTTATCATCAATGAGACATATGCAAAAATATTGGGCTTCCAGAAACCTGGAGATGCACTGGGCAAGCAGCTGACTTTTAACGGTAAGAATTTGCCCATAATTGGTGTGATGCATGATTTTCATTATCAATCCATGCATACATTAATTGGGCCGCTTGTATTTGGAGGCAGCAATGGTTCAACTTTCCATATAAGATTAAAACCAAACACTGGCGGTGCGGTATGGCAAAGTGCCATCAGTAAAATTCGAAAAGCATATAGACAAATTTATCATGGAGCTGACTTCGAATATAAATTTATTGATGATGCGATTGCAAAGTTTTATGAAAGCGAGAGACACACTTCAAGCCTGTTGCAATGGGCAGCAGGACTCATGATATTTATCAGTTGTCTTGGTTTATTAGGTCTCGTTATGTATACCATCAGCACACGAACGAAGGAAATAGGCATACGCAAAATTCTGGGAGCTTCTTTTTCAAGTATTATTTCCCTTTTATCGACAGATTTTATACGACTTGTATTTATTGCATTTTTAATTGCTGCTCCTTTAGCTTGGTGGGTAACTTATAAATGGCTGGAAAACTTTGCATACAAAACTTCAATGAGTTGGTGGGTGTTTATTTTAGGCGGAACTATTTTGTTACTCGCAGCACTAATTACATTGAGTGCACAGGTAATAAAAACAGCTTCAGGTAATCCTGTGAAAAGTTTGAGAACGGAATAATTGTCTGAAAGATTAAGTTTTGATCTCTATGGCTTATTCTGTCAGGCCAAGTTGTATCTATTACAGATAAAGAATAATTTCCTACTGTGCCCCAAGAACAAGGTACAGTAATTGAGTGCTGGTTTCTTATGCCCGTAACACTTTTTTTCTTAACTTGTATAAAATGCTTTCCCCGTAGCTATCGGGAGGCTTTCGTTGCCTGGGCGATGCCTGCCCATTGTACACATTGCTCTTTCCACATTAAACAAAATACATTATGAAATATAAGAAGTCTTTATTACCGCTCGCCTTTATTTCATGTATAATTACAGAAGGATGTAAAGAGCAGCCGATAACCATTTCGCAAAGTCAGATTGAAGCTGTTTTTACGCCTGGCAGAACCATGCGACTTTTTTGGGATAGCACCAGTCAGCCGGTAAATGTGTGAAGAATAGGTGGGCCAAACGTTTATGATTTCAGTACTCTCCCATTTGTGATGTACGATAGTTCCGAAATGTTTTCTGTCAGCCAAATTCCACAACTGGCACCACGATATCCGTCCAACGCCGTGGCCGCCAGGGAAGAAGGGGGCACCGTGTATCCCGTGTTTTCATTCTCAAACAATAAGTTTTATCGCGAAGGGAGAGGTAGAATTTCTTCTGATACAACAGAGTGGTACCAACATATCATTCCCGCAGATGAATTTCTGAGGTTTCCGGTTACGTTCAATACTCAGTTTAGCACAACAAATACCGTCGTAGTTGATACGACATACGTTAACGGCATGCCCATTAAAACATCATCAGATACCAGTTCCCACACGGATTATGTTGACGGTTATGGGACATTGTTGCTTCCCGGAGGATTGGTTTTCGAATGCCTGAGAATTCGCGGAGTGGCGTCGTTTCCGAAAACCTCTAAAACGTTTCAATTCTGGACACGAGAGGGAGCTGTAATACTCATCGAATCAGACAATTCACAGCCTGATACCGGAGTTGTCAAAAGAGAATATGTCATCTATTTCTCTCCTAAGACACTAAACCGAAACACACGTTAATGAAATAATTTCCGTGTGCAGGTTGATAAATCCCTCATCAACCGCAAAGCCCTAACTTTGGCAGCCAATTTAAATACACCTTAAAATGAAATATTTTCACGTTGACGTATTTTCAAACAAACCATATTCAGGAAACGGGTTAACCATTTTTACTGACACCAAAGACCTTGAAAAATCATTTATGCAAACTGTTACACAGGAAATGCGGCAGTTTGAAAGTATTTTTTTGCACCAGGTAAATGCAACTACTTTTCGTGCTTTTATTTTTACTATGGAAGAGGAATTAGACTTTGCAGGTCACCCTGTAATTGGTGCCGCAGCCATCCTTCATGATTTGTATTCAAAAGAAAAAGAACAAAACAGCTTTACAATAGAACTAAATGCCAAACCTGTTACGGTAAAAACAGTTAAACATGCAAATTATTATTCAGCACAAATGAACCAGGGAAAAGCAGAATTTGGCGCAGTGCTTACCAAAGAACAGGAAATTGATTTTCTTAATTTCTTTAACCTTACTGTTGCAGATAAATTTGATGACCTGCCATTCCAGGTTGTTACTACTGGGCTCCCCTATTTAATATTGCCCGTAAAAACAAAATCGCTTTCAAAGGTTAAAGTAACTATTCCCAACTTAGAGAAAAAGCTGGAAGAAATAAATGCAAAGTTTTTCTATGTACTGGACATTGAAAATTTACAGGGAAGAACCTGGGATAACTTTGGCTTAGTAGAAGATATTGCTACCGGTAGTGCAGCAGGCCCTGCAGGGGCTTATTTAGTAAAAAATAATTTTGCAGAAGCGGACACCCCAATCATTTTACGACAGGGAGATTTTTTAGGAAGACCAAGCAAAATAAAAATTGTTGTGTCAG
>JBLMVP010000304.1:0-2995 GCA_050256755.1 Sphingobacteriales bacterium
TACACTATTTTATTTACTGAAGAAAAATTTGATGCCGGTGGCAATATTATTGCTCCCGACTTTACAGCAATCAAATTCACACTAGCAGCTAATAACAGTGGATTAGATACTTTCCGTCATATCAGTTATAATGATTTTAGCAATGCTTTAGTTGCTGCAGGGTATACTGATATTTCTCAAATCAATAAACTAAAGTGGACAGTTAAAGCTACTTCCGGAACATATAGTCTGCTGGCAAATAATGCAAATAGTTTTTATGTTGTTAGGGAAATAAAATTATTTATGCCAGGCGGTTATCAAACCTCACAGGGATTAGGAACTGATTGGACACCATCGAATGCTCCTGAATTAATACATGATGTGAGACCAGGTGCAATTAATACACTTTATTGGACCTATGCTTACTTAAATGCAGGTGATGAATTTAAAATTACCCAAGGTGCTTCCTGGGATATTAACTGGGGATTTGACGGAAGCGGTAACCTAGTACAAAATGGTTCAAACTATGTTGCTGGTACCTCCGGTGTATACAGAATCAGTATTGACCGTGTTAATCTAAAATATGATATCAGGCTTGGAAGAATGGGATTTGTAGGTGGCGCTATTCCGGGTAATAGCTGGACACCAGCCACAACTTTTACGGATCCGGCATCACAAATGACTTATATCGGAAGAGATAAATTCCTGGGATTTGAAGATTTTACCGGAGGCCAGGGATGGAAAATGATCGATAACGATAGCTGGGATACCCAAAAAACTGATATTTATGATAACAAGAGTTACGGCTCCACTGGTCCAAGCGGTTCCAATATGGTTGTTAACGCTGGAGATTTCCCGGTGTTTGCGACTGATGGTTTCCGTCGGGTTATATGGGACGGAAGCAATAAAAACAATATCAAATACTTTGTTTATTCCGATTTAAGAATTGTTGGAGCCTTTCAAAATTGGGATCCCAGTTCAGCTCCGTCAATGACTTATGCTGGCAATGGGGTGTGGACTAAGACTATTACCCTGCCGGCAGGTGAATTTAAATTCGTTTCTGCGGAAGGCTGGGATTTTAACTATGGCGGCAGCGGAGGCGTCATCTCACTTAACGGGCCAAATCTTAATGTAGCTGCCGGTACTTATACCATTACTGTAGACGAAAGAAATAAGACATATACAATTCTTTAAGTATTTAACTAAAAACTTTAACTAAAAAGATTGCCATCCTGCCAATTCAGGATGGCTTTTTTATTTCTCTGAAATGTCCTCCGTGCCTATATTTTTGTACCTTTGCCCTCCCCAATAAAAGTCATCCGCCATTTGGCGGATTGCTTTTTTAAAAATTTATTCTGACCATGAGTCTTTTGGAAAAAATAGATATAAAAAAATTGCCCCGGCACATTGCCATAATTATGGATGGTAATGGACGTTGGGCAAAAGAAAAAGGTCAGGACAGACTCTTTGGCCATTTTCATGGTGTGGAAAGCGTAAGAAATATTGTAGAAGGCTGTGCAGAGTTAGGCATTGAATATTTAACGCTCTATGCTTTTTCAACAGAGAATTGGGACCGTCCGGTTGAAGAAGTAACGGGGTTAATGGAATTACTCGTTGATACTATCCGTAATGAGGTTTCTACACTTAATAAGAATAATATAAAGCTGCATGTCATTGGGGATATGAATATGTTGCCGGAATATGCAAGGAACGAATTAAATGAAGCTTTAGAGGAAACAAGTCATAATACGGGATTAAATCTTGTGATGGCTCTTAGTTACAGCAGCCGGTGGGAAATTGTAAATGCCATTAAAAGTATCGCCGCTGACGTAAAAGCAGGTAAACTGGAACCATTTGAAATTGATCAGGACTCAATTAAAGATTACCTGGTTACCAAAGAACTACCAGATCCGGAGCTGATGATTCGTACCAGCGGGGAATACAGGATAAGTAATTTTCTGTTATACCAATTAGCTTACGCAGAATTATATTTTACACAGGTGAGGTGGCCCGATTTCAGGAAAGAAAATTTATATGAGGCAATCCTTGATTTTCAGCAAAGAGAAAGGAGATTTGGGAAAACCGGTGAGCAGCTGAAACAAAAAACAGAAATATCCTGAAACCCCTGATTTTACAGCTTCTTTAAAGAAGTTTATTTTAACATAGAGTTTTGATAATACCCGTTAATTTGCCAACGAATTTAAAACCAATGCAACATTTTTATAAAAGTTTATTGATTGCTTTTCTTACCTTTTTCTGTGTGGAAAGTGGATTTTCTCAGCAAGTGACAGATACAACAAAACCATCCTCGGTTGATCCAGAATTACTCAATATTTTTAATGCAAAAGTTCCCAAAAAATATACCATCGCGGGTATTAAAATTGTTGGTAACAGGTTTTATGATGAAGCATTGGTAATATCTATTTCCGGTATGGCTGTGGGTGATGAAGTGGTTATTCCCGGGGGAGATAATTTTAGTAAAGCCATTACTAATCTATGGAAGCAAAATCTTTTTAATAATGTTGATATTTATATAACCAGGCTGGAAGGGTCAAACATTTTTTTAGAATTTAATGTGCAGGAGAGACCAAGGCTTTCCAGTCTTTTTTTTAAAGGAATCAGAAAAGGAGAAGCTGAAGAACTGGAAGGTAAAATTGGTATTGCTAAAAGCCAGGTTATAACTGAAAACAGACGCCGCACAGCAGTAGAAAACATAAAAAAATTTTACGCTGATAAAGGATACCAGCAGGTTAATGTTGAGGTAATGGAATCTGTTGACGGAACAGGTGTTGGGCTGTCAATTTTAACTTTCAATATTGACAAGGGTAAGAAAGTTAGAATAGGAGATATATTTTTCTCGGGAAACAATAGCGTTGCAGCTAATAAATTAAAAAAGCAAATGAAAGGCACAAAAGAAATGAGCCGCCTTTCACTTAAGCCTGTTCAGGAAAAACCGCTGTACGGTGAAAAACAAAGAACCACTTTTAAAGAATACTTACGCAATAAAGGGTTTCTT
>JBLMVP010000305.1:0-4959 GCA_050256755.1 Sphingobacteriales bacterium
GGATATTCATGATGAACTTGGCCAACAGCTTACTGTACTAAAAATGGATATTTCATGGCTGAACAAAAAGTTGACCACAAATGATCCTATTATAAAACAAAAAACAAAAGAGCTGGAAGAAATGGCGGATGATACTATAAAAACGGTTAGGAGAATTTCTTCAGAACTGAGACCAAGTTTGCTGGATAACCTGGGCCTGGTAGCTGCCCTTGAATGGCAGAGCCGTGAATTTGAAAAAAGAACGGGTATAAAAACAAGATTTGCCGCAGAGGCTCCCTTTATTAAACTTCCCGATAAAATAGCTACCGGGTTATTCAGGATATTCCAGGAAAGCCTTACTAACGTGGCCCGTCATGCACAGGCTACATCAATACATTTATCCTTAAAAATTGAAAATAATAAAATATTAATGAATATAAATGATAACGGTAAGGGGTTTATACCGGGAAATATAAAAAATAACGAAACATTAGGTATATTGGGAATGCGTGAAAGAGCTCTTATTCTTGGTGGCAAATACATCATTCAAAGTGAACCCGGTGAGGGAACTATGGTAAAAGTTATTATACCAATTGATAACAGCGATAAAGCTTAATCCTATTATATGATTCGTATCCTTATTGCAGACGATCATGCTATTGTAAGAAAAGGCCTCAAACAGCTTATCCTGGAGGAATATCCTTCTGCAATCTTAACGGAAGTAAATGACGGGAAGAGTCTTATTACTGAGGCGGTAAAAAACGACTGGGACGTAATTATTTGTGATATCAGCATGCCCGGCCGGAGTGGTTTGGAAGCATTGCAGGAGATTAAAGCCATTAATTCAAAAATTCCTGTGCTTATACTGAGCATGTATCCTGAAGATCAATATGCCCTGCGGGTTTTAAAAGCCGGTGCTTCCGGATATCTTTCTAAAGATTCTGTTCATGAAGAACTGATTAAAGCCATTCAAACTGTCTGCCTCGGACGTAAATACATTACCACAACTATTGCAGAAAAACTGGCTGATACGTTAAATACAGATTCGGAAAAACAACCACATGAACTGCTAAGTAACAGAGAATTTGATGTGTTAAAAATGCTTGCAGCGGGCAGATCGGTTTCAGCAATTGCCGACCAGCTTAATCTAAGTGCTACTACAGTAAGTACCTACCGCTCCCGTGTAATGGAAAAGATGAATATGAAGACAAATGCCGAACTTATAAGGTATGCACTCGAAAAAGCACTGATTTAACTTCTTTCCGCTATTGTAGCTGAATGACTACAATAAAATACTTTTTATACTTACAGAAATTTGTCCTGCTGAGTTTAATCTTTGACACAGGATAAAAGCTTTTCAAACGGGGGCTTTACAAAATAATGTGGGTATTGGTTTTGTAACCTGTATGGGAGAGCAAAAATCATTACTGGTTAACTCCCAGTCCCCTGTTTGAGGATAACTGTTCCGCACCCATTTTTGCCGTTACTTTTTTATTGATATAACCGAACAAAAGAGATTGGAAACTAAATTGAAAAGCAGCGATACCCTGCTCAGTACTTACTTGAATAATACTCCCAACATTGCCTGGATAGTGGATGAAGATGAAAAACTTGTTTTTGCAAATGAATCTTTCTTCCGGTATATGAATAATGATAAAACATCTTTAGGGAAAACCCTTTTTGACGTGGTACCGCCGTTAATTGCAGCATCGCTGGTAAATAATCATAAGAAGATACTGGAAACAGATTTACCGCAGCATATACAGGAAAAGATGTTCCTGGCAGACGGGTCAGAAATGATTTTTTGGATTATTCTTTTTCCAATAGATAATTTAAACGGGAAAAAAAGAATTGGTGGAGAAGCTATCAATATCACCCGGCAGATGAAAGATGAGCAACCATTTCAAAATACCAGTGAACAGTTACTGCTGCTTAACCGGGTTACAAAAGATGCCATATGGGAATGGGACCTGCGGACAGGTATTTTTTTCCGTAACCAATCTTTAAAGGATATGATAGGGTTTGCTCAAAACAACACTCAAAATTTAAGCTGGTGGTTTCGAAGGATACATGATGAAGATCGCAGAAAGGTAAAAGATAATATAAAAAATGTGATAGAAAGAAAAGGACAAAGTTGGGAGAGTGAATATCGGTTTAAAAAATCATCAGGTGAATATATTATTGTAATAGACCAGGGTTTTGTGATTTATGAAAATGAATTGCCGGTTAAAATGATTGGTTCTTTACATGACATTACCCAAATTAAAGAACTGGAAGTAAAACTGACCCAGGAAAAAATCCAACGCCAGAAAGACATTACAGAAACCATTTTTAAAGTGCAGGAAAAAGAACGCACAAGGATAGGGCATGAGTTGCATGATAATGTAAACCAGATACTGGGGGCTGCCAAATTATTTGTTGAAATGTTAGGCACCCATTCAGACGAAGAAAAGGATATTAAAGAGAAAACCAAAGAATACCTTTTATCTGCCATCGAGGAGATAAGAAAACTCTCAAAGGAGATGGTTACTCCGCAACTAAAAGAAAATGGATTAATAGCGAGCATTAATACCCTGGTAGAAGATCTTAATACAGCCAATGTTATGAATGTTTTTTTTAATCACCAGGGTAATGTTGAAAATATCAGCAGCAGTAAAAAAGTTACCCTCTTTCGTATTACACAGGAACAGATAAAAAATACCCTTAAATACAGCGGGGCCAACAATCTCAGTATTAGTTTAGAAACAAAAAACAATAATGTTTTGCTGGTAATTGAAGATGATGGAAAGGGTTTTGATCCAGGTCAAACCCGCCGGGGAATTGGGCTTTCCAATATTTATGAACGAACCCGTTTTTATAACGGAACAGTAATGCTTAAAACCACACCCGGTTCAGGATGCAGGTTATCGGTAAGAATTCCGCTTGAGAACTGATAATTATATAAAACAAAAAATTTTATTCCGCCATTTATTTTTGAATTAATTAATAAAAAAATTATGGAAAAAATAAATATCCTTTTGGCAGAAGACCATGTTTTAGTGAGACAAGCAATGAGTTCACTATTAATTAACGAAGCTCATTTCCAATTGAGCGGAGAAACAGGTAATGGTTTGGAAGCAGTAGCAATGGCTCTTCAATTAAAACCGGATATAGTGATAATGGATATTAATTTGACCGGTCTTAATGGTATTGATGCTACCGAACAAATTTCCCGTTTATGCCCGTGTACTAAGGTACTGTTGCTGTCTATGCATAATCAAGTTCCGTATGTACTTGCTGCTATTCGTAAAGGGGCCATGGGTTATGTTACAAAAAGCTCTTCAACCGAAGAAGTATTTAAAGCCTTACTGACCATATATAAAGGTGAAAAATATATTTGCGAAGAAATGAAGAATTTAATGGATGATGAAATGTTCAATCATTCTCAAGAACTAAATGGGCTGGAAATATTAACAAAGCGGGAAAAAAAGATTATTACGTATTTAAAAGAAGGAAAATCATCTCAAGAAATTGCTGATATACTTCAAATATCCAAGAAAACAGTAGAGGTGCACCGCTATCATATTTTAAAGAAAATGAATTTCAAAAATACCCCAGCCCTGGTTAATTTTATCAGCAAATGTTACAATAGTTATTGGTAACAATTAATTTAACGGTGGCATATTTATGTAAATTTATAAATCAGTTTCCTGTGCCTTTTCACCATAATCCCGTAAGTACATCAGTCATCATCAACCAAATATTAAATTTTATAATTTTTGTGGCAATTTTGTAAGACCAAAATTGTAAGAAGGCACAAGAGTATCCTAAGTTGCAAAACAAATCTGCATACTTGGGCAAGAAGTAGAATAATGGATAAGATTATGGGATTTTTTGGAGAATATTTTTTTTCCTATTTAAATACGAAGAGCAGTCATAATTGAACGTTTTTTTTATTGGTATTTTAACAGGGATTTGTCGTGGGATTTACCATGTGAACTTACTATTACTATTAATTTTGTGCTGTAAAAGCAGCAATTTTTAAAAATATTTGCCGGGAAACAATGAAGTACCTGTTTGAGCGTTTGATAAATAAGCAGTTCTTTAAGAATTAAATGGCACGATTTTTCGATAGATGTTATTATAAATTTTTTAACAGTAGCGTAGTAAACTTTGGTAACAGTTTTGCATCTATTATATAAAGACATTAAGCAGTCAATTTTCTCATAAGCAGTTAGTTTTGGTAAGCGGCCCCTGTTTCTACAGGGGCCTTTTTATTTTCGGGATCTTATTATTTTGAGGGAAATAAGCCAGCCCAAGAAGCTGCCGGCTAAATCTGAGAGTATGTCTTTCACTTCAAAACTTCTACCAGGTACCCAAAAATGTTGTATCACTTCCATTAATACGCCAAATAAAATTCCCGTAAGGAGCAATTTAATGAGTATTCTTTTTTGTACAGATGCAGGTTTATTATTAAAGCCCAATGCCCAAAACATTACAAAAAGACAAAACAGGAATATATGTATCCATTTATCCAGGTATATTTCTTCAAACCAATTAGATTGAGGAAAACTGTTTCCAGGCAAAATCAGTAAAATAAAAATAGCTATTGTCCAAAGTAACCCGGGCCAATAGCTATTCCAGAATTTTTGTATCATGATTTAACTAACCATTGCTGCGTAAGCTTCTGCCGTCATTAAACCTTCTATGTCAGCAGCATTATCAACCATCATCTTTGCCATCCATCCTTCACCATACGGGTCGTTATTCACTAATTCAGGAGCGCCGTTTAGGGCAGGATTTACCTCAGTAATCGTTCCGCTGAGTGGCAGGAATAAATCACTAACTGTTTTTACAGCTTCAACGGTACCAAATACAGCTTCAGCGCTTAGTTTTTTACCAACTGATTCAATTTCTACATAAACTATATCGCCTAACTCACGCTGGGCAAAATCAGTAATGCCAACGATGGCCACATTGCCATCTAATTTCACCCACTCA
>JBLMVP010000306.1:0-7403 GCA_050256755.1 Sphingobacteriales bacterium
AACGTTTGGCAAAATCTATATAAAATTTGTAAGTGGCCGTGTTAATGCCCGTTTTAAAAGGAACATTAAAAAGATTGATATCAATGATCCATTCATCGGTACACTTTCCAGGATGGACCCAACTGACATCCTTTATCCTGGATGGAGAAGCAAGACGGTATACCAAATCATTAGCGGGAAGTTGCTTGTCTTCTCTCGCAATCATCAGCACCCGCCATGGTAAATTTCTTGTGCCGGGTGTTCGGGCAATATAATTTGCACGGTTGGTAACAATGGATTCAGCATAAGCTGCATTGGTAATTTTTTCTTCCAGTGGATAATTGGCAAATTCAGCTTTCAAAGAATTATTTCCGGCACCAGTAAGGAACATGCCGGGATAATCTTCCAAATCAGATTCCGTTATGGCAATTTTAATGCTTCCCTCATCAACCAATGCCGGAGAAAACAATAAATCTTTTTTATTCAGGCTATCCAGCAGTTTGGTTTGATATAATTCTTCAAAACTGGTATGGTATTTATCTTCATCATCTCTTTGCTGAATAATGGGTGCAATAATGCTGCTGCCATTTGTAAACTGAAACAGTGCTGTTTCTGTTTTAATGATAATACTGTTTTTAAACCTGGTGGCAATGCGGTAAGCAATGCCATCATTGTAAACTCTGAAAATAACACTGAAAGGTTGTTTGAAATGAATCGTAAGCTCATTGTAATTATCGGGAATATTTTTTCTTTTATCCGGCACCGGAGATAGGATTACCTGGTTAACTGTTGTGGTGGCTATTGATTTTATAGTAAGTATACCAGATAGTTTTTTGCCATTTTCCAGTGCTAAATCAATTGCAGAAGGCAGTAGAATCAATTTGTCATCAATAAACACTGAATAGGTAAGTGTATTTTTTGTAGTAATGCTTACACGTATTGATTTATCAGGTGATGCAACAGATAATGTATTTGCAGCATGTACAGTATTAATAAATAATAAAAGGTAAAGAATTATCAAAACGTTCTTCATCTTAAGAATGTTGCAAACCTTAAATTAAATAGTGAATTTAGTTGAATCTGGTGTAATAAGAATAACCGGGTTATTACCACCTGGTGCAAACCTTATTTATAGTATAAATTTTTTGGGGTCTGTGATTACGTTAATCGGAACAGAACATCCTTTTAAATCAATAAATTCAAAAATTGTAACTTCCGGTATTGTTAGTTGATAAATTTATTTTATGAAAATTATTTTTTCAGGCATTACAATCGTTTTGTTACTAAGTGGCTGGACCAAAATAATTCAATCTTCTGATGAAGGATGGATATCTCTTTTTGACGGTCAGTCACTCAATGGCTGGAAGGCTGGTGATAACGCAGAAACTTTTTCAGTAGAGAATGGAAGTATTTCGGTGCATGGAAAAACATCCCACCTGTTTTATGTTGGCGGGATTCAGAAGCATGATTTCAAAAATTTTGAATTTAAAGCGGATGTAATGACAAGACTTCACGCAAATTCCGGTATTTATTTTCACACTGCTTATCAGGAAAGCGGCTGGCCTGAAAAAGGATACGAAGTGCAGGTAAATAATTCCCATACCGACTGGCGCAGAACAGGCAGTCTCTGGGCTATACAGGATGTAAAAGAAGTGTACGTAAAAGACGATGAATGGTTTACCGAGTACATCAAAGTATCAGGCAAACATGTCATCGTAAAAATAAATGATAAGATAGTAGTTGATTATACAGAGCCAGATAATGTTCAACGACCTGCCGATATGGCCGGGCGATTGATTTCCAGTGGAACTTTTGCCCTTCAGGGTCATGATCCCGGAAGCCAGGTATATTTTAAAAATATTCTGGTGAAGCCCCTGCCGGAATAATCAATTGATATTAATTCAATACCATCAAAATCGCCCACGGTTGTATCAACATTTGAAAAATATAGCTTGATTATATTATACATTCGTCATGGTTCATTAAGGCGTGAACACGGGTAGATTTTTTTCTGTAAGCAAATCCTTGCTCCAACTACTTTGACCCCTCTCACTAAATACGGTGATGCCTGTCATTTTATTTAAATATCCGGCACAATACCTTGCCAAAAAAGTTGTATGAAAAAAAATAATATTTCCCGGAATATAAAATGGGCAGTTACACTGTTAGCCATTGTTATCTCCGGTACAGCAGTAAGTCAAAATAGTAAAAGTGACAAACGGATAATTGCCGATGCTGCAACAGCCCAGGCTGAATTCATTAAGGTTGATGGCCTGATGAAAAATTTGTTTAATAATGCTTATGGGTATGTCATTTTTCCCAATGTGGGTAAGGGAGGTCTTGGTATTGGTGGAGCTTCCGGTAACGGAATAGTTTATGAAAAAGGGAAAATGATAGGTAAGGCAAGATTGACCCAGGTAAATATAGGTTTCCAGGCCGGAGGACAGGCATACAGAGAGGTTATATTTTTTGAAGCAAAAAAAGATATTGACCGGTTTAAAGAAAATAAATTACAATTTTCCGCACAGGCTTCTGCCGTTGCGGCTACTGCAGGTGCATCCGGTAATGCAAAGTATGCAGATGGGGTAATGATATTTACTCAGCAGAAGGGTGGGTTAATGTACGAAGCTTCAATAGGAGGGCAGACGTTCAGGTTCCGGAAATTTTAAGCAGGGATTTAATCTATTGTATTATCAATTTCAATATTTCTGGTGTCGCCATTAAAAGACAAAAACAACCTGTATAGGTTTACCTGTTGAAACACCTGCACTAGCATAAGTATATAACGTTGACTGATATGCCAGCAGGCGGAATAACATTTATTGCCAGCATCCGGCGTGCCATTTACCGGGCAAGGATTGAAATGATTGCGATGGGATTGGTATATATTGTTTCTGTTTGTACAGGGGCAGTAATGGTTCATAGGGGCAACCAGTTTGCACTTAATTACAGGGACAAAATTGTTAATGCAGCTCATAAGAATGATCCTTCAGCCATTACTTACAAAAAAGGCCAGAGATTAAAAGCTGCATTTATTGATTTTGTACGCAACCTTTTCATTGGCGCTGTGCCGCAAACAGTCACGGGCCTCACCGTTGTTTCTCCTTATGCATTTGCAGCCTATCGTGGGTGGGTAGGTGGTATCGTTTCGGTAGATAGCCAGCACCGCAGCAGGTTATCACACACAAAACAAATGCTGTACTTTATTATCACACTTATTCTTCAATTAATTCCCTATAGTCTTGCAGGAGGAATCGGTGTTAAACTTGGACTTACCTATTTCCGGCAATACAAAGAATACCGGAACGGGAAAAAATGGTTTGGTTATCCTGTTGAAGCATTGCTTGATGTAGCAAGGGTATATGCACTCATTGCACCTCTTTTTTTCATTGCTTCTCTCTGGGAATTTATGAGTCCATGGAGTTAATAATAATCAGCTGGTGACAATGCTATTGTGTCAGGCATATTTTTTTATTTCCCGGTTGCCGCATGATTTTAAGTTAGATAGATAGGATGCCAACCATTAGATTAGTTAAATTGGTTTGTGCAGATAGTACCCCGGGGCGGGGAAGGCAGAGCTTCTCTAATGCATTTTCTCTTCCACATCAATATCGCCTTCCTCATCTTTTGTTTTGTGATAATCCTGCTTAAGCTGGTTCTCGAATTCAGCTTCGTCTTTTATATTCCGGCGTATTAGGAAAATAACCAATGCTAATATAGCAATACTGAAAGGGATAATTAGTGACCAGTTCATATAGCTTTATTTTTTGTGACCAAATGATTAACGGAAAAATTTTCCCACAAAAAAAATGATTACCTCCAGAATATACTGTGGATGATTGCCTGTAAAATGGGGAGCAACAAAATGAACAGTAGCTTTATTTTTTCATTGTCCTGATAAAATTTACAAGACTCCAGATATCGTCGTTTTCCGGTATTTTCTTTTTGAAACCGGGCATATCTTCTCTTCCTTTTGAAATTTTATAAAATAATTCGCCGTCGGTTTGTGATTGGGTAGCCGGTAATGTAAAATTACCCGGCTCGGTTTTTAATTGTGCAGCTTTAGGTCCATCACCCATACCTTTTTTACCATGGCACGACTGGCAATGTGTGGTCCATAATGTCTTACCATCAGCAATGGAGGAAGCGTCAGGTTTTATCGGGTTAGCTTTGTTTTTATCGGCATCAGTTACCACCCATGGTTTTTTTTGTTGTATTGTTTTAATGGTAAACCCGGTGCCAATTATGCCTGTTACCAGGATCAGTATAATTACAATTGTTTTCATTTTATTTTGTTTTAATCTATGTGAGTTTAGTTAAATCAATATTTCAAATTAGCAGTTTCACAAATTGGCCGGTATGGTATAATGAAATTCAATAGAGAGTACAACTGTTATTTATCTTTTATTGTAATAATTATATCCATACTAATTTACTGCATTTAATTTGAAAGCCTGAATAAAGATTGCCTCGGGTATTTTATGAACACTATATGATTGCCGGATGAAATTATATAATTCACACATTTCTCTGCTGGCGCAAATCTTTTCACCATACAGCCGGTGACTCGCTGCTATATAAATCGTCTACGGTTGTACCGGGGCGGTATTAAAAGGCACACGTGCTTCTGCAGAATCACCTGCACCCGGGAGATGGGGAACGGTTTCACTGCAGCATTATCCTTTGCCAACTTTTTTACCCTTATTTACTTTTGCAGGTTGTTTGGTTTTTTTCTCCTTCATTTTATTTTCCTTTACCTGTTTATCATCTTTTTCTTTTTGTTTGATGCGATCCCATTCATTTACTTTATCCTGTCCGATAGCGGCGTGAATTTCATCTACTCTTTTTTTGTTCAGAGCCTGCATCTGTTCCCGCTTTTGTTCCTGTGTAAGTGTCTGATTTTGCATAATTTTTTTATGCTCTTCAGCGTAACTGCTGTTGATACGTTTCAACTCCTGTCCCTGTTTGTCATTGAGTTTGAGTTGCTTCATCTGCCGTTGTTCTTTCTCAATACGGTTTCGTTCTTTTTTTGTATCCATTTCCTGTGCATGGGTGTGAATACTTAAGAACACAAATGAAAAAATGAACATGATAACCTGTTTCATAATTATCTTTTTTTGTATTATGATTGTTCCTTCTAAATGGCATTAGTTATGCCATAATATTATTGTACTTATATACCCGCAAAAATACTGCCGCTTCTTTTTCTTTTTTCTGATACTGGTTGCAGGTTTATATGATTGATATTAGGGTGGCTATGAGTGGAGGGGGTAGTCATTTAAGCATATTCATTACAATCTGCCATTAAAAAACTCAAATTTTGAGAAAGTAAAACTGCATTTCAAAATGATGGGGATCATAATTAAAAAGGATATACATCATTATCAAATTATGTATAATACAATAACTTTATTTTTTTAAGAGATACTGCAACTATTATTTCAATGTTTATCGCCTGGTTTTATAAACACTTGTGTCATTACTTATTTTATATTCATGCAAAAAATAGTTTTTAGTTTCCTTGTTTTGCTTTTGTCACTGCGGCCTTTTTCAATAGTTGCACAATCTTTATCACCCGCTATGGCAACTGAACTTCTGAAAGAAGAACGGGGCAGTTTTCTGAAGGATATTAACAACCTTTCAATTGATTCTGATATCGTCAGCAAACTTTCAGGTTTTATTAAATCGGAAGTGGACAGTATTCACCTGTTCATTATGGCTGATACTATGTTACCAGATACTGAAAAAGTAAAGGCGATAAAGAGCCTGGTTTATTTTATAAAGGAACTCAATACAAATCTTTCTCTGCAAAAATTTGAAGTATATGATATACCTGATGCACTGGAATCATATCAACTCCTCTTAAGAGCACTGATTTATCATACATCATTTGTTAATGTGCTGGAACCCCTTGGTCCGCGGCGCAGTCAATTGCTTGCAGCGGCTTTCTGGCAGTATAATGAATGCGGTTTGCTTGAAGATATTGCGGTTTATAAGCGGGTAGCTTCCTCACCGGATTATATTCTTCAGTTCCTGGAAAGATATCCCTGGTTTCGTTTTGCTGACTCTTTATTATTCGTTGCAGCCGCTCATGATCCGTTGAATGTGGCTTCTTACCTGCTTAGAAATAGATCTGACTTAGAGGACAACATCCGCTACAAAAAAAATATATACCTGCAGCAGATTGTATCGTTGACAGGTGACCGGAATGCATCAGAATTACTGCCTTTTATAGTACCATTGGCTGAAAAAAGAATTACAACTGAAGAGTTACTCGAAAAAAGATCGGATGTAACCGGTTATTTTCAGCTGCTGGTAAATACATTGAAAGAAGAAATAGCTGGCTCTCCTGATTCTTCTTTCATTTTTCATAAAGCATTACGGAATGCCATAAAGGAAAAATCCCTTACTTTTTATGTGAACCATATAAATGAGCTACATAGTTCTGGAGATGATATCCGCTTTGCTGCTATAAAAAATCTGCGTGTGGAAGATATTTATTACATAATAACCAGTTGTGAAGAGGAATTGTATACTTCCAGTTATCTCGGGTTGTACAAGCGGCTGATGGAACATTTCAAGGCCCGGCCGGCCGATTCAATTTTCAGGGTGGTACAGTATGATAATTTTCGTCCCTTTATGCGGATGGCCGCTAATTATAATGTGTTGGCAGATTTTTTAGCAGGTATGCCACAGGAAAGGGCTGCGGAATTATTAAAACGGTATATCTCCGGAATTGAAAACGATACAGATTCAGGACTGGAAAAAGCTATGGACGTAGCTGATTGTTTTACCGGCCTCAGCGATATTACCGGAATCAGTGAGCTGATTCAACATGAACTGCAGTCCAATCTTAATCGTTGCCAGTCTGGCCAGTTGTATTTTGGTATACGGTTATACAATATTTTACTGCAGGTATTTAATCTCGTTAAACAAAAGGATTCTGTAAATAAACTGTGGACATATCTTGGCAACCATGAAATGCTGGAGCATAAAACATTGCTGAATAAAAATGGCGAGATTATCGAGTTGGTTTTATTTTATGGTGATGAAGATGGGCTTGCCTCATTCAGCAATTTCATTAATTTGTTTAAAGATGCGGGGAAATGGGAGATTTCTAAAAACGAATTTTGGGTAACTATCCGTTCACTTTCAGATCAACCCATTATTATTTATGCTAATCTGCCACTTGATAATAAACAGGAAATGGATTTGCAGGCACAGGATTCTTTAAGCGCTTTTTTATGGCAGCAATCGGAGGAGCCGGTCATTCTTATTCATCGCGGTCACAGTTATCATCTCAACAACACACTGA
The DNA here is from genome assembly GCA_050256755.1 of Sphingobacteriales bacterium. GTDB lineage: Bacteria > Bacteroidota > Bacteroidia > Chitinophagales > Chitinophagaceae > AWTP1-9. The sequence goes on from JBLMVP010000306.1 coordinate 7,295, forward strand.
AAAGACTGCAGCCATCGGTTAAGCTGGCCATACTGGGCTCCTGTGGTGGTTACAATAGTATATTAAGTGTTGCCAATATCAGTCCCGATGCACAAATCATCGTTTCAAA
>JBLMVP010000307.1:0-2532 GCA_050256755.1 Sphingobacteriales bacterium
TTATAGATATGAACCAATTGTAGAGAATGATCTGCCCCCGGTTTTAAGAAAACATATAGACTGAGTGGATATTAAAATATGGCCGGAAGCCGTTGTTTGTTTAATTTAAGTAAAGCATCCGGGTATTCAGTGAAGGAATAATTTCTACAATCCCGAACTCCTTAGGATTTACAATAGACCTGCCCTTTTGAGTAAAAGCTAATTATGAGGAGAAATATGCCGATTTTATAAAGGCACATTTTTAGAACAGGTGTTAAGTAGCTTAATGCAGGTAAAGGATTATTTAATGATAAGATATATGAAAAAAGCATCTTTGATTGTTTCAATCATTTTATTTGCATCCACCTCTGGGGTGTTTGGCCAAAAACCGGATACCTTAATCAAGAAGCTTGACAGCCTGAGCCATAAAACGGATAGTGCTAACGGACAGCATAATAATACCAGTCCTGGGGCCTATAATGAAGCTACCAGTATAACCTTTCCTTCTTATTTTATTTTGTTGGGAAGTGATCTTAAACAGGCATTTACAAAGCCATTTCATATGGGCAGGAAGGATTGGGGCAAGTTCGGCAGGTTTGCATTGGTAGCAGGTGTGATGGCTTTAGCCGACGAGCCTGTTCAGCGTTTTGCCCTGGACCTGCGCGAGGGCAGCCCGCCTTTGCAAAAGATCAGCAGGCAGGTGACCAATTTTGGCGGTATGTATGAAGCTTATACCCTGGGGGCTTTAGGTGCTTATGGCTTTATATTTAAAAACAAGAAGATGCAAACCACTACACTGCTGGCATCACAGGCTTATATAACCGGAGCGGCGGTAGAAAGTGTATTGAAAACCCTGTCGGGCAGGTCAAGACCGTATTTTACCGATTCAACAAAAGTGCAGGCAGAACCAACTTTTTACGGACCCTTTTACAAAACGCCTAGGGATCAAAATGGCAGGAGGACCAATAGCTCCTTTCCTTCAGGACATACTACTGTAGCTTTTGCTGCGGCTACTGTGTATGCTATGGAATACAAAGACCGGCCGATAGTGCCTATTCTTGCTTATTCTGCGGCAACTCTAATAGGGTTGAGCCGGATTACTGAAAACAGGCATTGGGCCACCGATGTGCTGGCAGGTGCTGCCCTTGGTTATTTATCCGGAAGACTGGTTGTAAATAATTATCACAGGTATGCAAAGCTTAAATCACCAAAACAAAGCAAGAATACAGTAAGCTTTAACCTGCAATACAATTTCGGACATATATCGCCCGGCCTGGTATATACTTTTCATTGAGCATAGCTGGAAAACATATTAAGCAGAAAGTAAGAGGCATCCCTATCCGCCTTCTGATCACGGCCGGTATTTTTTTAGTATCGGTTTTCTTATTTGGATTAATTGCCAATGAAATGGTAATCGAAAATGAAAATCAACTTGACAAAGTCGTTTTTCATGCCCTGAATTCTATAACAAGTCCCGCTATGACGGCCTTTATGACGGCCATTACTTTCTTTGGTTCCACTTACTTCCTGTTTCCTGCTTATAGTTTGCTTATACTTTATATACTGTTTTTTAAAAAAGACCGGCAGGTATCGCTGAACGTGGCAGCCGTTGGAATAACAAGTGCAATTATCCTGTTTACACTAAAATTCATTTTCCATCGCCTGCGTCCATTAGATCCACTGATAAAAAAAGTAAATGGATTCAGTTTTCCAAGCGGGCATTCATTTTCTTCTTTTACATTTTTTGGATTACTCATTTATATTGTATGGAACAAGGAACTGGATCCAGCTTTACAATGGGCGGCTATTGTTTTTTTCTTTCTTTTTGCTTGTGCCATTGCATTCAGCAGGGTTTACCTGCATGTGCATTATGCCAGTGATGTGGTTGCGGGTTTTTTCTTATGCCTTGTCTGGCTGGGACTGTCTATCTGGTTGCTTCCAAAAATGGATACCTGGCTGGCTAAACATTCCCGGGCATGACCAGCAGGATTGGAAACATTACGGCAGGGAGGAAGTTGATAGTGTTGGATTCGCGGCATTCAGATTAAAGCTTAAAGCCTTTTGATGTCCGCTTTTTACTTTTAACTTTTAACTTTTGCCTTTATACAACAGCGCCTGCGTTGTGCATACTCTCTCAATGGTATTTCCCGGTTCTTTGCCTGTCTTCAAGAAAAAACTGGAGAAAAAACTTTTGTTCGGTTCTTGTCAGGTGCAAAGTGTTATTATTAGCCAGGAACCTGTCATTGTGATAAATATGATGTTCAAACCCAAGCCGCATATTTCTAAAAAGCCTCACTGTTATTGTAGGTTTAAGTATGCCAACCAGGCTATTTCCCGGTAAGCCATTATAAGTGTGGATCCAGTAATAGAAACCGGTGAAGCCCACGGTAGCTCTGTCACCAATATTGATAGTCTCTTCTATTTTCCATTGAAGTCCGCCGCCAAAATTGTAATGCCTGAACTCCGAGGTGTCAGGTCCATATTGGGTATTGTTACCTGCCAGCGGCACCACGGCCAGGTGAATATTTGAATACATATCCGACCGGGAAGTAA
>JBLMVP010000308.1:0-13573 GCA_050256755.1 Sphingobacteriales bacterium
CTTCCACCTTGCGGACCTGGATAAAAATAATCAATAATAGGCTATTTCTTTTTTGAATCCAGGTTGGCTGGGGTGTACATCAAACCATACAAATCGGTCTTGCCATCCTGAGCTTTCACGGTGATAGGCATTACAGGTTTCCATCCTGTTGCTTTTAGTCTTGACACATCCATTTTTTCCAGCTCAACAATTTGTTTTCCGTTTATGTCACGCAACACGGTTACTGTGGGTACGTCAGGTTTGGAATAAGTATCGATAAAATAATTTTCTGACGGGGAGAAATTAATTGAGTGAGTGCCTGCACCCGGGGAAAGTAAAGTGAGCCCTTTCCCGTCAAATCCTATTTTATATAATTCACTGAAATAAGGATTTTCTTTTTGGCGGCCACTCGCCATAAAGTAAATAACACGATTTTTTTCATCCACACTGAGCATGCGGGTGACTACCCAATTTCCTTTTGTAACCTGGTTTTTCACTTTGCCAGTTGCGGCATCATATAAATAAAGATGTCCCCAGTCATCACGTTCCGAATACCAGATGATCTCATTTGTTTTTGGAAGATATTTCCAGTTGATGGCTCCCTGGCCTGATTCATATTGTGTGAGCACTGTTTCTTCAAACACTTCACGAACATCTCCTGTTAATGCATTTGCAATGCGGAATTTTTCCTGTTTGTGATCTCTTGAAGTTGAAACAAATGCAAGTTGCGAACCATCAGGATTCCAATCCACATCATCAAAAGTACCGCTGCTGGAAATATCATCGCTTAGAGATGCACGGTGCGGATCGGCGGGAATGTTTAATAAGATCACTTTGGGCTCATCAACATTAATAATATAACGATGGATCATTGGTATATCTTTATCGCCGGGCAGTGGATATTTCCATGATTTCAATGTTGGATTACCAACATTGGTTGTGGTAAGATACATGTCACGCACATTGCGCTGATCATCTTTGAATGTGGCGATCTTTTTTGAATCCGGTGACCAGCGAATTACCGGCCGGTCGCTGCTGGCCCATCCTGCATTATCTGTGGCGTATCCAAAATCTTTTATTCCATCTGTGGTCAATTGTTTTTCCTGGTTGCTTTTTACATCACGAACCCAGAGATTCCAATCTTTTATAAATGCGGCTTTGCTTCCGTCAGGCGATAATATTTCATTTCCCCTGTTACCCGATCTTCTACCACCCTGGCCTAATCCCTGCCTGCCTCCACGCATCTGCGAGGTATCAGCCGAAAGGGAATTCTTCTGCATATCATATCTCCATTGTTTCGTGTCCACCCGAAAGATGATCGAATTATTATCGGGAGAATAACTGAATGACTGGAAGGGCAGCATCGATGCTGAATAACTGCTGCCTGTAGCTGTTGAAATTGCCGCTGCAAGTTTTTGCTGATCAAATGCAGCAGTATGGGTTCCTTTAACCGGATCAACCAAAACAAATTCACTGCCCTGCGGAGTTAACACACGATACCAGAACTTGTCTCCGGCCAGCCAGTTTGGATTCACATTTCCGTGATCAATGTATTGCTGGGTATAGTAGAACAGCTGGCTTTCTGCATGCTGATAATCTTTGGTGGTCAGCAATATCGTTTGCGCTGAAGCAAAAAGCATGGTAGAGCAAAGGATCAAGGTAAGGGATAAACGGTTCATAATTTTTGATTTGAAGGAGTGCAAATCTATCGATTGTAAACCAATTGGGAAATTTTAGAATTGCTTTACCTTCATTCCCAATAACGCCTCCCTATAGTCTTTGTCAACAGCCGGGCGTTGTGTAATTCTATTCAACATTTGTTGTTACCTTCATCATCAGCCTGCGTGCCGGATTACCTGCCGAAGACACGGCAGGCAGGTTTTCAATCAGCTTCTGTTGCCGGGCTCACAGTTATAAAATACCAGCACAGCGGCGAGCCGTCAACGTTATAAACAACTAATGGAAGTAACATTAAATAAAAAAACAATGAGAAAGACAACATTAATTATTATCGCACTTGTATTTTATGGAATTCTAAAGGCACAGGACGCAAGCTCATTCAAGTTTACGTTTAATCATTTAGCTCTTTCTGTTAAAGACGTAAACCGCTCTGCTGATTTTTACAAAAATGTTTTGGACCTGGAAGAAATCACCAACCGTACCAAAATGGAAGGTATTCGATGGTTTTCATTTGGTGAAGGGAAAGAATTACATCTTATTTCTATTCTAAAAGAAAATGTTATAACCAATAAAGCTAATCATCTTGCATTGACTACTGCTCAATTTGATGCCTTTGTTACGAGGCTCGACAAAATGAACATTTCCTATTCTGATTGGCCGGGAGTAAATCATAAAATCAACGTTCGTGCAGACGGTATTAAACAGATTTATATCCAGGATCCAGATGGATATTGGATCGAAATAAACAGCGTAGCGCAGAAATAAATAGTTTTTTACAATTACACTAAAAACATTTTAGAAAATTTTAATAGATGGCCTGGTTGCCTAATTTCCCCGCAACCTCTCCCAACAGAATTATGTAACAGCCAGGGGAGTTGCATAATTCTATTCAACATTTGTTGTTAACTTCATCATTTATTTTTCAATTTGCCTGCCGGTTTACATGCCAAAGTCATAGCAGGCAGGTTTTCAGTTAAGCATTTGTTCCGGCTGACAGTTTGCTATTCTATGTTATCGCAAATACTTTTACGTTACCGGCAATTCTATGATGAAAATGCTTTAAGCTAAACAACAGAAAATTGGGTATAAAAAATGGTTATTGAAATAACGAATAAAACAAATTTAAAAAAACAATGGTAAAACAAGATTTAACAAAAGGATTTCAAAATGTTGACAATTCTCAACATCAATTTTTAATAGAATTTCTGGAAGATGCAGGACGTCTCCCTCAAGTATTAGAATGTTTTGAGTTACAATTAAAATGGCTTGATATAAAGAAAGGAAATTATGTACTTGATATTGGATGCGGAATTGGTCTTCAGGCTCAATCAATGGCGAAGCTCGTAGGCGCAGGTGGTAAAGTGGCAGGCACTGACTTAAGCAGTGTGATGATCGACATTGCAAAAAGTAAAACAGCTTCGTCAAATTTACCGCTTGAATTTTTTGTAGCAAATGCAATTCAGCAACCATTTCCCGACCAATCATTCGATTGCATCAGAATAGAAAGGGTATTGATGTATATTAAAGATATACCGGCAGTACTTGAAGAATTTAAAAGGCTGCTCAAGCCCAATGGCAAAATTGTTGCATTCGACTTTGATTGGGATGCAATAGTAATTGCACATACGGACAAAACTTTAACAAGAAAAATTGTACGTTATGTTTCAGATAGTTTTCCCAATGGACGCATCGGAGGCGAATTATTTCGTTACCTGAAAGATGCAGGATTTAAAGATGTAAGCGCAAAGCCATTTTGCTATTCCGGAGACAATCATATATTGCTGGATATTACTAAAAGAATTTATGAGGGAATTTTGCAAACAGGAATTTCAAACAATATTTTTACAGAAAAGGAAATTGCGGATTGGTGGCAAGTGTTAGAAAAAGATGTGAGGGAAGGTGATTTTTTTGCATCTTTTCAGGGGTTTATAGTTGGTGGAACTAAATGAGCGGGTACATGTTTTCAAAATCAATGATTAAGAAATCAAGCTTATATTACAACTAATTTAAACGACTTCAGATAGCACAAGTACGCGAAATTGACAGAACTTAGCGATGACAAAGAACGGCCGGTAACAAAGATGCTTTGCAAAAGCAGGGCAGGACATGGTAAAATCAATTAGGTGACAGTATAAAGAATATTACAAAATGACAAATTATTTAATTGTACCGGGACTTGGAAATTCAGGACCGGAGCATTGGCAAACTTACTTTGAAAAATCAGGAGACAATTTTTTTAGAATTGACCAACAGGAGTGGGACGCACCAGCTTGTAAAGAATGGATAGAAACTGTTGATAAAAAAGTTTTAGAGTTTGACGTTTCAACTGTAGTACTTATTGGACACAGTTTAGGCTGCGCAACAATTGCTCATTGGGCAACAAAGTACAAAAGACAAATTAAAGGGGCGTTACTTGTTGCACCAAGCGACCTTGAAGCTCAACAATACACATTCCCGGCAACAGGTTTTGCACCAGTTCCACTAAACAAAATAAATTTCAAGACAATTACCGTGGCGAGTGCTGACGATATTTGGGTTTCGTTAGACAGAGCAAAATTCTTTGCAGAGAATTGGGGAAGTGAATTTATAAACATTGGTAATGCCGGGCATATAAACGCTTCTTCAGGACATTCAAATTGGGATGAAGGTTTAGCAATTCTTAAAACACTCGGTTAACAAAATGCACAGCTGCCAGCATTGAGCACTATGTATATAACCCTTAGAGCAGGCCGACTCTGCAGCATATAGATTTAATAAATACCCTCATTGGCAATGGCAAACGGTTTATGGTGTAAGAATTCATTAACCGCTAAAAGAAAAGCAGACCAACGAGATATTGGATAAACTAAATGAAAGTGGCAGCTAACCACCCTGTTAAGGTAAATGGGAATTGTGCATTACCCGGCAGATCATATATAGTTCATAAATATTATAGCCTGGGTGAAGAGGGTGATTACCCCGTAATAAATTGTGCGGGTTTACTGGTAATGGATATAAATAAGTAACGGGATGCTGAATACTCAAGGTCCCATCCATCACACAAATCCATGAAGACGTTGTCAAAAAAGGAATATTTCAATTGATTCCTTATCTTCCATTTATTATTTTAATATAATTGCATATGAGAAAACTTTTATTTGTCTTTTGCCTTTTGTTTATTGCCAATTGCATTAAAGCACAAGATCTCAAATACTATTTACCTGATAGTGTTACTTACAATCCTGCTATTCCCAAACCAAAAGATATAATATATCATGAAGTGGGAGAGTGGCATGTTACACATGATCGCCTCGTGAATTATATGAAAGCAATTGCTGCTGCCGCACCAGATAGAGTGAAGTTGGAGACAATGGGTTTTACATATGAAAACCGTCCGCAGGTATTGCTCATTATTACTTCGCCAAAAAATCAACAACATCTTGAAGAGATAAGGCAGCAACATGTGAAATTGACCGATCCTTCACAATCTTCTTCGGTGAATATTGAGAACATGCCCATCGTTATCTGGATCGGGCATTCCATTCATGGCAATGAACCGAGTGGTGCCAATGCTGCTTTGCTCACAGCTTATTATCTCGCAGCAGCACAGGGAAAACAGATTGATGAATTGCTCGATAATGTTGTTGTGTTGTTCGATCCATCATTTAATCCTGATGGACTGCAAAGATTTTCCACATGGGCCAATCAGCATAAAAGTAAAAACTTAGTGAGTGATCCTAACTCAAGGGAGTTTAATGAAGTATGGCCCGGTGGCCGTTTCAATCATTACTGGTTTGATCTGAATCGTGACTGGCTGCCGGCTGTGCATGTGGAAAGCCAGAATCGTTTGAAATGGTTTCATATGTGGAAACCAAATATTTTAACGGATCATCATGAACAGGGAAGTAATGCGACATTCTTTTTTCAACCCGGCGTTGCCTCAAGAGTAAATCCATTAACTCCGGAAAAAAACCAGGAGCTTACCGGTAAACTTGCAAAGTTTCATGCGGCGTTTCTTGATCGCATCGGATCATTGTATTTCACCAAAGAGAACTATGATGATTTTTATTATGGTAAAGGATCAACATATCCTGATGTGCAGGGCTGTATTGGAATTTTATTTGAACAAGCAAGTTCAAGAGGTCATTTACAACAAACATCAAATGGTTTATTAAGTTTTCCTTTTACAATAAAAAACCAATTTGTAACGGCGCTTTCAACTTTAGAAGGAGCAAAAGCATTGCGAAAAGAATTTTTAGAATACCAAAGAGATTTTTTCAAACAATCATTAAATCGTGCTGCAGCATTTCCTGTTAAAGCTTATGTATTTGGCGATAAAAATGATAAAGCAAAAACTTTTGAGTTTGCCACTATGCTGAAGCGTCATCAAATTGAGATCAATGAATTGCCGGATAATTTTAACGATAATGAATTTCAGAAAGGTTCTGCATTTATTGTATCCCTTAATCAGCCACAGCATAGTTTAATAAGAGGCATTTTTGATAAAACACTTGATTATAAAGACAGTTTGTTTTACGACATCACAGCATGGACAATGCCACTTGCATTTGGTTTGCCTTATAAAGAAATAACATCAGGCCTTAGCCCTGGCGTAAAAGTTGAATCATTGAATTTTCCCAAAGGCGAAGTTGTTGGTGGCAAATCAAATTATGCTTACCTGCTTGAATGGGATGAATTGTATGCGCCAGCTGCTGTAAATGAAATGCTCACTGCTGGTCTTGTTGTAAAAGTTGCGACTAATACTTTTGAAATGCAGACAGCAGGAACAAATAAAAAATTTGATTACGGAACGATTCTTATACCTGTAAAACCTCAGAATGATGGTGCAGAGACAGTAGCTGTTAAAATAAATGCATTGGCAGAAAAATATCGCTTAAAAATTTATGCTGTAACAACCGGTAATGTAAATGCAGGAAGCGATCTCGGCAGCAGTAAGTTTGCAGTTGTAACAAAACCATCAGTGGCAATGATTGTTGGTCCCGGTGTAAATGCAACGGATGCAGGCGAAGTATGGTATTTGCTTGATCAACGAATGAATATTCCGGCTACTCATCTTGAATCATCTGTTTTTAATCGCGTTGATCTGAATAAGTATAATACGATAATCATGGTTGGTGGTACTTACCCTGATCTGAATAAAGACAAATTAAAAACATGGGTACAGGCGGGTGGCATTTTAATATTGTCAGAGGAAGCGGTAAGCTGGGCTGCGCAAAATGGGATCAGTGATGTAAAATTTAAAAAGTCTAAAGCACCAGTCGACAGTACACAAAAATTAGCTTATACCGATCGTGAACAAATTGATGGGGCACAGCAAATATTTGGAGCCATCTTTGGCGCTGATGCAGATCTTACTCATCCACTTGCTTATGGGTACAATCAAAAAACAATAAGCTTGTTCAAAGCCAATAAAGTTTTTATGGAAAAAAGCAAAAATCCTTATGCTACTCCTTTTTATTATGGCAATAAGCCATTGCAAAGTGGCTGGGTAAGCAGGGAAAATATGGAGGCAATAAAAAATTCTGCTGCAGTGATAGTAAATACTGTTGGCAATGGAAGAGTAATAAACATCGCAGACAATCCCAACTTCCGTGCTTTCTGGCTTGGCGGCAGTAAACTTTTTATGAATGCGATTTTCTTTGGAAGAATAATTGATGCGGCAAGTGGAAGGACTGAAGAGTAAACCTCTCTTTTTTCCAAGATGAGTTTCCAGGCAAAGCCCGTATACAGCGGGCTCACTCAAAGCAAACACATTACATACAACAAATAAAAAACCCCGGCAATAACCGGGGTTTTTATTTCAGGCAAATTTTTTAACTCGTTGAATTAAATATGCGCTTCAATCTTTTTAACAAAGTTTGCTTTAGGTTGTGCACCCACTAATTTATCTACCACTTTACCACCTTTTACAAAAAGAATAGCAGGTATAGAAGTGATACCATAATTAATACTTAACTGTGGGTTGTGGTCAACATTTACTTTACCAACGTTAATCTTACCATTGTACTCTTTGCTCAGTTCTTCGATAACGGGTCCAATTGCACGGCAAGGTCCGCACCATTCTGCCCAAAAATCGATAACGGTTAATTTATCCGAAGCCAATACTTCTGTCTGAAAATTTGAATCTGTGAATTCGTGTGCCATAATGTTATTTTACTTTTTTGTTTTCAAGTTTGGAATAGAATTGCAAATTTAAGCCCATTCCGGTTAAAATGATGTTATGACATTTTCCACAGTATGTTTAAATCCAAAATTGGTAAGCTAACCGACATTAATTGCCACCAAGTCAGGCCATTACTGCTGTTTCTTCATGGGCTGCCAGCGGAAAAAGGTTAAAGACCGCCACGCCCATTCTACGGGGCCATAATTAAAATACCTGAACCACCAACGGGCTAAAAATACCTGCACCAGGTAAACGGGGATAATTAACAGCACGTTTAACCAGGGTGCAGTTTTGAGGAATAAACCAAATCCAATATGATAAAACAGGAGGAGCCCGAAAAAAGTTTGTGAAACATAACTTGTTAAAGCCATTTTACCAATATAGGAGCAGGGGAATAAGATTTTCTGCCATTTAACCCTGTACATTAGAAGAGTTAATCCCGCAAGATAAAATATGGTAAGACTGCTGTTGGCCGTATCAAACAGAAAACCAAATAAAAATTGCATAGAGGGTTTGGTTTCCAATGCCAGTTTTAATACCAGGTTTATTACAACCAATCCAATGGCAAACACGATAATGCCCAATGTAATCCATCCGCTTATTTTACAAATACGCTTAATAATTGGTTTTGCATCAGCTGGGTTTTCAAACCATTTCATGCGGCCCACATACATGCCCAGCATAAAAAACCCAAGGGTAATGTATATTCGTCCGCTTCCAAACTGGAAAACAAATTTGGAATATAATGCCCTCCAGTTATCTTTTATCATCATCCTAAATGAGCCGCTCTTTACTATATCATAATAACGTTGTGCTTCATCATTTACAGGCGATTGTGGTTGCGATGCAGGAGGCTTTTGAGTGAACAGGTGTATAATATGTAAAACTCTTGCCGGAACATTTAATATAAGAATGAAGGCAATAATAATAAGCCAACGGTTACTGATATTCCGCATAAACAGCAAAATAAAACCAAGCGGCACATAAATAGCAAGGATACCTCCTCTCCATAATGCATGATGAATTAAACCAATTACACCCAGTATAAATAAACGCCAGCCATATCTTAATACAAAATTCCCTTCCCTCTTTCCAAGGCTTTGCATTTGCAGAAAGAAACTCAATCCAAACAAAAAGGAAAAGAAAGTAAAGAATTTACCGGAAACAAATACACCATTCATGACAGATACAGCAATACTACCCGGGTTATCAAATTTTTCGTAAACCTGTTGTGGCAATGCTGCACCTGTATACCAGAAAATAAAATGAGCAAATAAAATACCCAGGAGGGCAAAGCCTCTGAGAGCATCTACCGTAACTATGCGTTGAGTAGGTAAGGATTGTTCCTGCATAAAAAATTTTTGCAATGTTAAGAGAATAATACGGGCAGCATCCTTAAAAAGTTACAAACCGTTCTTTTTTCGGGACAAACTGTTTATATAATTACCCAAATAGTTATAATAAAGAACCTGACGCAAAAACTAATTGGTTAAATTTAGCCTTCCATTCAACAGTCATGAAAAAACTATTGCTTTTGTTTATTGCCGGCGGTTTCCGATTAATATGTTTAGCACAAATAAACCATGCAGAGCCACTCAACTGGTGGGTAGGTATGAAAAATCCAAATCTTCAGTTATTAATTAATGGAAACGCTATTGGAGAAACGATACCCGCTATTAATTATCCCGGGGTTACTATTAAAAAAGTAAACAAGGCCGATAGTAAAAATTATTTGTTTATTGATTTAGTAATTGCAAAAAACACTAAGCCGGGAAAGTTCATTATTAACTTTAAAAAAGATGGTAAAACTGTTTACAGCTATAATTACAATTTGCTGGCAAGGGAAAGAGATGCATTACAGATAGAAGGTTTTAATTCATCCGATGTAATTTATCTCATCACCCCCGACCGTTTTGCCAATGGAGATTACAGCAATGATATAGTTGCAGACATGAAAGAAACTAAAATCAACCGCAACTTTGATGGTGGAAGACATGGTGGAGATATACGCGGTATTATTAACCATCTTGATTACATTAAGGACATGGGTTTTACTGCTATCTGGCCAACACCTGTATTAGAGAACGATATGCCCGGCTATTCTTATCACGGTTATGCTATTACCAATCATTATAAAGTTGACCCACGGTTTGGCACATTGAATGAGTACAAAGAGTTAGCTGTAAAAGCAAGACAAAAAGGTATGAAATTAATTTATGATGGGGTAATCAATCATACAGGAATCAATTACTGGTGGATGACTGATCTGCCTTTTCATAACTGGCTTAACTTCCAGGATTCGATGGTATCCACCAACCATCGGCGTACCGTAAATGAAGACATGTATGCTTCTAATTACGATAAAGACTTAATGAAAAAAGGCTGGTTCGCCCCATCCATGCCGGATATGAATGGAGAAAACCCTTTTATGGCAAATTATCTTATTCAAAATTCTATCTGGTGGATTGAAACTTTACAGCTGGGAGGAATACGACAGGACACTTATTGTTATAGTGATAAAACATTTTTAAAAAACTGGAGCTGCAGCATTATGAACGAATATCCCAACTTTAGTTTGGCAGGTGAGGAGTGGAGTTTAAATCCATTAATTACATCTTACTGGCAAAAAGGAAAACAAAATCATGATGGATATACTAATTGTTTAACCAGCCCTATGGATTTTCCATTACAGGCAGCTCTTATAGATGCATTAAAAGAACCGGAAGGCTCTGACTTTGGAAAAGGAATGACAAGGCTATATGAAGCATTAGCCAATGATTTTGTTTATGCAGACCCACAGAAAATTTTGGTATTTGGAGACAATCATGATATGGACAGATTGTTTATGCAGTTGAACCAGGATGTGGCATTAACTAAAATGGCTTTAACGTATTTATTGACCATACGTGGTATTCCGCAAATTTATTATGGTACTGAAGTATTGCTTGATAATACTCCTCATCATAAAAATGATGGGTTAATTCGTGCAGATTTTCCCGGTGGCTGGAAAGAAGATAAAGTAAATGGTTTTACAGGTGAAGGACTTAATACTGATCAGCAAAATGTTCAATCATATTTAAAAAAATTACTGAACTGGAGAAAGAATAACCCGGTAATTGCCAATGGTGAAACACTTCATTTTGCCCCGTTCAATGGCATATATGTTTATTTCCGCTACAATAAAGAAAAGATTATTATGGTGGCGATGAATAAGAACAATAAAGAAGTTACCATAGACACAAAACGCTTTGCTGAAATAGTAAAGGGTAAATCAAATGCGGTAAATGTATTATCCGGTGACAATATTTCCATCACCAACTCATTTAACATTCCTGCAAAAGCAGTTCTTATATTTGAAATAAAGAATTAGGAATTAGAAAGCGAAAAGTAAATCCTGAAACAAGAAACAAGCAATGAGTTACGTCGTCATCACACTCACATCCACATCCGTATTATTCATCAAAAATTCAGAAAGTTCATCATTCATCTCAAATCCTTTTTCAATCGTGTACATACTTATTTTGGATTTAGTGAGCGGCTCTGAAAGATTAAATTTCAAACTGCTTTTTCCCGGGTGATGTTTTACATTCTTTTCAATAAAACTAATCAGATCGCTGGTCAGGAATTTTGGATTCAGTTCTATTTGTACCTGCTTAGTCATCGTTCGTTTAATAGTTTCCAGCAAACAAACACTTCCAACCTTAAATTCAAATTCTTTATCGTTATTCCATCTTGTTTTAAAACTTCCGGTAATAAACAACACATTGCCCAAACTAAAATGATCTTTGAATTTTACATAGTCCTCGCCAAATAAAGCAACTTCCATTTTACCACTGTAATCTTCTATAGCAAAAATGCCAAACTGTTTACCGTTACGGCTGATGCGGTGCTGTGCATCGGCCACTAATCCTGCCAGGCGAAAACCACGAAACGGATTGGGATGGGTTAATACAGCTTCTTTAAATTCATTAAAACTGGCAATGGATGTAATACCATAATGCTTCATTTCAAATTTAAAATGGTCAAGCGGGTGACCACTTAAAAAAATACCCATCACTTCTTTTTCATGGTCCAGTTGTTCTGTTAATGAAAAAGGTTCGCAATCAGGTAATCGTGGTGGAATAATATCTGGCATTTGTAAATCACCAAACAAAGTATTGGCTGTACTGTTGGCCTGTGTTTGATATACGTTTCCAAATTTGATAACTCTTTCCAACCCGGTAACCACATCACCTTCCGGTTTATAAAAATATTGTGCCCGGTGAAACTGTGTAAAACAATCAAAAGCTCCTGCATAAGCAAGGCTTTCTAATGTTTTTTTGTTCACCGTTCTTTGATTCACACGTTTTATCATATCAAAAATGCTGCTGTATGGCCCTTTCTTCAAACGTTCTTCAATCAAACTTTCAATAGCTGCTTCACCAACTCCTTTTAATCCACCCAAACCAAAACGGATTTCTCCGTTTTTATTTACAGCAAAACCTTTTAATGATTCATTGATATCCGGCCCCAGCACTTTAATGCCCATTCGGAGACATTCATCCATAAAGAAGGTTATCTTTTCCAATGCACCGGCATTATTTAATACCGCCGCCATATATTCACCGGGATAGTTTGCTTTTAAATAAGCGGTTTGGTAAGCAACATATGCATAACAGGTAGAGTGAGATTTATTAAACGCATATTGTGCAAACGCTTCCCAGTCTGTCCATATTTTTTCTAGTTTCTCTGCTGGATGCCCATTCTTTGTTGCTCCTTCCAAAAACTGTGCTTTCATTTTATCCAGCACGGATTTTTGCTTTTTGCCCATTGCCTTCCTTAACACATCCGCATCACCTTTGCTAAAGCCTGCTAATTTTTGCGAAAGCAGCATCACCTGTTCCTGGTAAACGGTAATACCATATGTCTCTTTCAGCAGTTCTTCCATTACCGGTAAATCGTACTCAATTTTTTCGCGGCCATGTTTACGTTCAATAAACTTTGGAATGTAGGCAATAGGACCGGGGCGATACAAGGCGTTGATCGCAATCAAGTCGTCTAATCTGTCCGGCTTTAATTCACGCAGGTATTTTTGCATACCGGCACTTTCAAACTGGAAAGTTCCATTGGTTTCACCACGCTGATAAAGATGAAATGTTTTTTCATCATCCAAAGGAATCTTATCAATATCAATTTCAATTCCATGATTGAATTTGATTAGCTCCAAAGCATTCTTAATAATGGTGAGAGTTTTCAATCCCAGGAAGTCCATCTTAATAACACCCGCTTCTTCAATAATATTTCCTTCAATCTGCGTCAACCATAAATCAGATTCTTTGGATGTGGCGACCGGAATTAATTCTGTTAAATCTTTTGGAGCAATAATGATACCTGCCGCATGTATACCTGTATTGCGAACAGAACCTTCCAATATTTCTGCTTCATGTAATACTTTACTTTCTAAGGAATCACTATTATATATTTCTCTTATTTTTCTTACCAACTCCAAATCATCCGGTCCTAATCCATCTTTTTCGGCTAATGATTTTTCTCCTTCTTTAGAGTTGAGTGGTGCATGCAGGACTCTTTTCAATTCAATACCTGGCCGTTCAGGAACCAATTTTGTTAATGCATTTGATTCTGCTAATGGCAAATCCATTACCCGGGCCACATCTTTAATACTCATTTTGGCTGCCATGGTACCATAAGTAATAATTTGTGCTACTTGGTTCTTGCCATATTTTTCAACTACATAGTCAATTACCTTTTGAC